>JAXJSX010000104.1:0-5070 GCA_036309925.1 Acutalibacteraceae bacterium
AGATGCCATATTGCCACTTGCACCGATAAAACCGATTTTCATTTCTACCACTCCAATTTATCATATAATAAAATTATAACAAAAAAATATGAACAAATCAACATTTTAATAAAAAATCCTTAATAAATTAGAAACAGCATTGGAAATTCCAACGCTGTTTCTTTGAAAAATATGTTGTTATTAGACTTTCGTTTACTTTGAAAAGTTCACCTTGATTTCACCAACACCGCCGTCAATGTCAGTACTTGCCAGTTAACCGTACTGTTCCAAACGCACCTTGGCATTTCTCCGGCAAAGTACATTACCCGCATTCGTCTGGAGGAAAGCAAAGCCCTGCTGCTAAGCCAACAGATGAGCATCGGAGAAATTGCAGATTATCTAGGATACTCCAGTATTCAGCACTATTCTAAGCAGTTTCGTGATTGGTTCGGCTGTTCGCCCACATCTTTCGCAAAATATATCTCACGTTAAACTTGCACTGCATTCTTTTTCACTATTTTACAATCCGGTCACCGGCTTTGTCAATAATATCCTATGCTTTGAATCCCGACACACTCTTTAACTTATGATGCGTCTTTTTTCGACTGTTCATACATATTCTCAGCAAAAATTGCATAGCCTTTGGAAGTGTCGTTGACAAAAACGTGTGTTACAGCACCGACAAGTTTCCCGTTTTGAATTATCGGACTGCCCGACATACCTTGAACAATACCGCCGGCTTTTTCGAGCAATTCTTTATCTGTAATCTCAATCACCATATTTTGAGTAAGATCGTTGTTGTGCTTGATTTTGATAATTTCGCAGTCGTAATACTGCGGGGAATTGTTATCTATTGAACAAAGGACCTGTGCTTTACCCACTTCAATTTCCTGCTTTAACGCCACTTTCATCAGATTTATATTTTCGGACACACTATCAAGTGTACCGTAAATGCCCAATTCGGTATTGAGTTTGAGATCACCAAGCCTTCCCCCGTCGAAGATACCGCAAATCGAGCCGGATTTACCGTCTGTGCTTTTTGATATGCTTTGGATTTTCGCCCCGACGATCTCACCGTCACCAAGCGGTAAAATATCACCTGTATCAACATCACAAATTGCGTGGCCGAGTCCTGCATATGTTGCGGTCACAGGATTATAAAATGTCATCGTGCCGATACCTGCAGAACTGTCGCGTACCCACATACCTGCTTTGTAAGCACCGTCTTTTGACAAAATTGGTGTAAGTTTCATTTGGTTTTGTTTGCCCTTTCGGGAAATAATGACTGTGAGGGTTTTGCCTTCGCTTTCACTTATAAGCTGTGACACATCTTCATTTGAACTGACTTGTTTGCCGTCGATAGACAAAATATTATCCCCAATTTTAATTCCCGCATTTGTTGCAGGATTTTGGTTACCGTTATCGGTTTCAACATCGGAAATGCCAACCACCATAACACCTTGTGTGAAAATTTTAATGCCGAAAATCTCACCCGAAACGCAAACTTCATAATCCTCAATTTCGGTAAGCGTTACATTTTTAATAGGTATAACACCGAGTAAATTCAGTGACACTTCGTTTGCATTGTCTGATGTACTTTTAACAGACAACATCTGTGAAAGTTCTAAATTTTCACCTTTTACTATTTTATATGAATCGGGTAATTCGTTTGAAAAATAAATTTGAAACGAAAAAATTACCGTCATTATCACACCGAGTATTGATGTGCTGCATTTAATGAATTTTTTCAATTTAAAAACCGCCTTTCCCAAAAATAGAATTCTCGAAAGACGGTTAAATTATAATCGGTATTATTTAATTTTAATTTTGGATATTACAAAAATAAAAAGCCCCGCGCTCTTGCGCGAAGCCTTTAAATGGGGTGGATAATCGGATTCGAACCGATGGTCTCCAGTGCCACAAACTGGCGCTTTAACCGACTAAGCTATACCCACCATATTTTCGACAAAAACTATTATACTATGATGTTACCGATTTGTCAAGAAAAATTTTTAAAAATATTAAAATTTTTTTAATGGAAATTTTGAAAAAATTCTTGACAAACATTTATTAGAATGGTATAATTACTAAAACGCTATGAAAAGGAAAAAGCAAGATATTCCGGCTTCAGAGAGTCGACGGTTGGTGCAAGTCGGCGGAAGGATTTTTTGCGAGCTCTCCTTGGAGCATTCGAGCTGAACATTCAGATAAGTAGGCAGAACGGTTCCTGTCCGTTACCGCAGGGAGTGATTATAATGTCACGGTGAGTGGTCGCGCAAGCGGCAAAAAGAGTGGTACCGCAAGATTTATCTAATCCTGTCTCTTTATCTTGAGGCAGGATTGTATTGTTTTATAAGGGGTACATTTTGATTTTTCACAGTTTGCATTGAAAGGACTGTTTGAATATGTTAACACTTGACAAAATCTTTCACGCATCGGTGGTGCTGAAAAACATCATCAGCAAGACTTCTGTTATTCGTGCAGAGAATATCCAAACCGACTGCGAATTATACCTAAAACCGGAGAACCTACAACGCACAGGTTCATTTAAACTACGCGGTTCGGGTTATAAAATCGCAATGTTGTCTGATGAAGAAAAAGCAAGAGGCGTTATTGCTTGTTCAGCAGGCAACCACGCACAAGGTGTCGCACTTGCCGCAACTAAAATCGGTATTTCGTCACTTATTTGTTTACCCGACAGCGCTCCTATTTCAAAAGTAGAAGCAACGAAAGGCTACGGCGCACAAGTTTGCCTTGTTGAAGGATGCTATGACGATGCTTATCAAAAAGCAATCGAACTTCGTGACGAAATGGGATACACTTTTGTCCACCCGTTCGACGATGAAAATGTCATCGCAGGTCAGGGAACTATCGGTCTGGAAATCACACAGGATATCGACGATATTGACGCTGTTATTGTACCGATCGGTGGCGGCGGTCTGATTTCGGGCGTTGCGTGTGCGCTGAAATGTATCAACCCTTCAATAAAGGTCTACGGCGTGCAGGCTGCGGGCGCTCCGAGTATGTACAACTCAATCAACCACGGAAAAATCGAATGTTTAGACAGCGTTTCAACCATTGCTGACGGTATCGCCGTAAAGCAACCCGGTGAAAACACATTTGAACTAATCAATAAATATGTTGACGACATTGCACTTGTCAGCGAAGATGAAATCGCATCTGCAATCCTGACACTCATTGAAAAACAAAAAATGATTGCAGAGGGCGCAGGCGCTGTATCGGTCGCAGCTGCAATGTTTGATAAATTTCCAATTAAAGGCAAAAAGGTTGTAAGCTTGGTTTCGGGCGGTAATATTGACGTTACCATCCTATCCCGTGTCATCAAGCGAGGCCTGATTAAATCGGGCAGACAGAGTCAGTTGCTCATCGAACTTATCGACAAACCCGGCCAGCTTAAAGATGTATCCAGAATTATCGCAGAATGCGGCGGTAATGTCACAAGCGTACACCACGAAAGAGCAGGCGAAACAGAAAGCGTTAACGGTTGTTATCTGCGTATCACAATGGAAACCAGAGATTACGACCACGTTCACGCAATCGCAACCGCACTCAAAAACGAGGGCTTTAAAATAGTTAAATATTGAGGAGAATACATATGTCAACAAAAATTCACACAAATAACGCACCCGACGCAATCGGACCTTATTCACAGGCAGTGACAGTAGGTAATTTAGTTTTTACATCCGGTCAAATCGCAATCAACCCCGAAACTGGCAATATTGAGGCAACCACTATCGAAGAACAGACACATAGAGTTTGTAAAAACTTATCAGCAGTACTTGAAGCCGCAGGCAGCTCACTCGAAAAAGCTGTTAAAACTGTTTGCTTCTTAAAAGATATGAACGATTTTGCCGCATTCAACGCAGTCTACGGCGAATATTTCACAGGTAAACCTGCCCGTTCCTGCGTTGCGGTAAAGCAGTTACCTAAAGATGTACTCGTTGAAGTCGATGTTGTTGCAGAGATTTAATTAGGAGGAATTATTATGGACGCAAGTAAATACAATGTAGGATATTATCCCGCGCCCGGAAATAATTTTAAATGGGTGCAAAAAGACCATATTGAAACCCCGCCGAAATGGTGTAGTGTTGACCTTCGTGACGGCAACCAAAGTCTTGTTATTCCAATGAGTTTGGAAGAAAAACTCGAATTTTATAAATTACTTTTAAAGGTTGGTTTCAAGGAAATTGAAGTTGGATTCCCCGCAGCTTCCGAAACAGAATATGAATTTTTGCGTACACTTATCGAGCGTGATATGATCCCGGACGATGTAACCGTTCAGGTACTCACCCAAGCGCGTGAACACATCATCCGCAAAACTTTTGAGGCTTGTAAAGGCGCACCCAATGCAGTTATCCATTTCTACAACTCAACAAGCGTTGCACAGCGTGAACAGGTGTTCAAAAAGGATAAAGAGCAAGTCAAAAAGATCGCCGTTGACGGTGCAAAACTCGTCAAGCAGTTGGCAAACGAATATGAAGGTAACTTCCGTTTTGAATATTCACCCGAAAGCTTCACAGGCACCGAGCCTGAATACGCACTTGAAGTCGTCAATGCCGTGCTTGATGTATTAGAGCCCAGCGAAGACAATAATGTTATCATCAACCTGCCTGTAACAGTTGAAATGAGCCTTCCGCATATTTACGCATCACAGGTAGAATATATGAGCGAAAATATGAAATACCGTGAGCATGTCACAATCTCACTTCATCCGCATAACGACCGTGGCACAGGTGTGGCAGACACTGAACTTGCATTGCTTGCAGGTGCTGACAGAGTAGAAGGCACATTATTCGGCAACGGCGAACGCACAGGCAATGTAGACATCATCACCCTTGCTATGAATATGTACTCGCACGGCGTTGATCCCGGACTTGACTTTTCTGATATGCCGTCAATTGTTGAAACCTATGAAAAATGCACTCGTATGCACGTTTACGAGCGTTCACCCTATGCAGGTGCACTCGTATTCGCAGCATTTTCAGGCAGTCACCAGGATGCTATCGCAAAGGGTATGAAATGGCGTGAAGAGAAAGATCTCCACCGTTGGACTGTGCCTTACATTCCAAT
>JAXJSX010000105.1:0-30384 GCA_036309925.1 Acutalibacteraceae bacterium
CACAGGTAGTTAGCAGAAAAGATTTTAATAGCGCTGAAAGCTTTTGTGATGAACTTTTAAAAATGGTTAAAGAAAAGGATATTTCTCTCATTGTCCTTGCAGGATTTTTGAGCATTTTAAAAGGCGATTTATTAAAAGAATACGAAAACCGAATTATAAATGTTCACCCAAGCCTTATCCCGTCTTTCTGCGGTGACGGTTTTTACGGACTTAAAGTCCACGAAAGCGCACTTGAATACGGTGTTAAGGTCACAGGTGCTACCGTTCATTTTGTAAACGATATCACCGACGGCGGTAAAATTATTCTGCAAAAGGCAGTAGAAATCAAAGACGGTGATACACCCGAAATTCTGCAAAAACGCGTAATGGAACAAGCAGAATGGAAGTTACTGCCGCAAGCAGTAAAAATGCTGTGTGAAAAAATGGAGGAAGTAAAATGAATTTAATTAACCTTGCAACTGAGTTATCAAACAATACATATCCCGGACGAGGAATCGTTCTCGGACTCACACCCGATGGTAAAAAAGCCGCAATCGGTTATTTTACAATGGGTAGAAGTGTTAACAGCCGTAACCGTATCTTTATCGACAACGGTGATGACCTCAAAAACGAAGCATTCGATCCGTCAAAACTTGTTGATCCGTCGCTCATCATCTATGCTCCTGTTCGTGTGATGGGCAACAACACAATCGTCACAAACGGCGACCAGACAGATACAGTCTATGACTTCATTAAAGACGGCAAGTGCTTTGAGGATGCCCTTAGAACTCGCACATTTGAGCCGGATCCGCCGAACTTCACCCCCCGTATTTCAGGTATGGTTACAGTTGAAAACGGCGAAATGTCATATAAACTTTCAATTTTGAAATCAATGCAAAATAACGAATCTTCTGTACAGAGATTTTTCTTCGATTATGCACAGCCGATTAGCGGTACAGGCCACTTCATCCACACTTATGACGGTGACGGTGATCCTATCCCGACATTCTCAGGCACTCCGAAAGAAGTTGCAATCCCGGACGATATTGATACATTCACATCAATCCTTTGGGATAACCTCAACAATGACAATAAGGTTTCACTTTTCACCCGTTATATCGACATTGCAACAGGTGAATATGAAACAAGAATTGAAAACAAAAACAAATAAGGAGTGTTAAAAATGCAGGAACTCGAATTAAAATACGGTTGCAACCCCAACCAAAAGCCTTCAAAAATTTTCATTGAAAACGGTGAACTTCCAATCGAAGTATTAAACGGCAGACCGGGTTACATCAACTTTATGGATGCATTCAATGCCTGGCAGTTGGTTAAAGAACTCAAAGCCGCAACAGGTTTGCCTGCTGCTGCATCGTTCAAGCACGTAAGCCCTGCAGGTGCCGCAGTTGCAATCCCGATGTCAGATACATTAAAGAAAATTCATTTTGTCGATGACCTCGAACTTTCCCCGCTCGCAACCGCTTATGCGCGTGCAAGAGGTGCAGACAGAATGTCGTCATACGGTGATTTTGCCGCACTTTCCGACATCTGCGATGTTGAAACCGCAAAGGTGCTCCAAAGAGAAGTATCCGATGGTGTCATTGCTCCCGGCTACACAGATGAAGCACTTGAAATTCTTAAATCCAAGCGTAAAGGCACATACAACATCATCAAAATTGACGAAAATTATGTTCCTGCTCCGATTGAACATAAACAGGTTTTTGGCATTACATTTGAACAGGGTAGAAATGAAATCAAGTTCGATAATTCGACATTTGAGAATGTTGTAACCAAAGCAAATAACTACACAGATGAAGCAAAGCGTGACCTGATTATCGCGCTTATCACCTTAAAATACACTCAGTCAAATTCAGTTTGCTACGCAAAAGACGGCCAGGCTATCGGTATCGGTGCAGGTCAGCAATCAAGAATTCATTGTACTCGCCTTGCAGGTAACAAAGCAGATTTATGGCATCTTCGTCAGCATCCGCAGGTACTCGCACTCCCGTTTAAAGCAGATATCCGCAGACCTGATAGAGATAACACGATTGACGTTTATTTATCAGACGATTATATGGATGTACTCGCTGACGGTGCTTGGCAAAACTTCTTTACAGAGCAGCCTACTCCCCTCACCCGCGAACAGAAAAGAGAATATCTTGATTCTGTAAGCGGTGTGTCACTCGGATCTGATGCGTTCTTCCCGTTCGGTGATAATATCGAGCGTGCAAAACGCAGTGGCGTTGAATATATCATTCAGCCGGGCGGATCAATTCGTGATGATAATGTTATCGAAACCTGCGATAAATACGGTATGACAATGGCATTCAACGGTGTCCGTCTGTTCCATCACTAATCGGAGGGCAACATGAACATTTTAATGATTGGTTCGGGCGGCAGAGAACACGCTTTAGTTAAGCAGTTTAAAAAGTCCGAAAAGATTGAAAAAATCTACTGCGCACCTGGCAACGGCGGTATTTCATTTGATGCTGAAAATGTTGCAATTCCTGTAACCGATAAAAAGGGAATTGTTGAATTTGCGAAAACTAATAACATTGATATGGTTTTTGTCGCACCTGATGATCCGCTTGCTGACGGCATGGTGGACGATTTAGAGTCTGCGGGTGTGCGTGCTTTCGGTCCGAATGCAGCGGCTGCAAGAATTGAAGCAAGTAAGGTTTTTTCAAAAAATCTTATGAAAAAATATGGTATTCCAACTGCGGATTACAATGTTTTCTCCGATTCTGCGACTGCTATCAATTATATCCGTGAAAACGATACATACCCGATCGTTGTTAAGGCGGACGGCTTGGCACTGGGCAAAGGTGTTATCATTGCAAACGATTACAATGAAGCAGTTGATGCTGTAAACAGCATTATGGAAGATAAAATCTTCGGTAAAAGCGGTAATAATATCGTTGTTGAAGAATTTATCACAGGCCCGGAAGTGTCAGTACTCAGCTTTTGTGACGGCAAAACCGTCAAACCTATGGTTTCTTCAATGGACCATAAACGCATTTTTGATGGTAACAAAGGCCCGAATACAGGTGGTATGGGTACAATCAGCCCAAATCCGTATTATTCAGACGAAATGGCTGAAATCTGTATGAAAACCATTTTTGAGCCAACCGTCAAGGCTATGGCAGATGAAGGTTGCCCGTTTAAAGGTTGCCTTTATTTCGGACTTATGCTCACTAAAGACGGCCCGAAAGTTATCGAATATAACTCCCGTTTTGGTGATCCCGAAACACAGGTTGTTTTACCTCGCCTTAAAACCGATTTATGCGATATTTGTGACGCAGTAATTGACGGAACACTCGATAAACTGAACATCGAGTGGTCAGATGATGCTTGCGCTTGCGTTGTACTCGCATCGGGCGGTTATCCCGGCAGTTATGAAAAGGGCAAGGTTATAAGCGGTCTTGATGAAAACGGACAGGCTGACAATGTAACCGTATACCACGCAGGAACTGCTGTGAAAGACGGTGAAATCATCACCGCAGGCGGTCGAGTGCTTGGTATCACAGCACTTGGCAATACACTTGAAGACGCACTCAAAACCGCATACGCCGCAGTTGAGAAGATCACATTCGACGGCGTACAATACCGCAAAGATATCGGCACAGTCGAGTGGAAACAATAAGTGGTTATGAAAACCGTGTTCGAACGGTTTTCATTTTTTATGTGATTGTGGCATACCTTTAAAATACGGAGGTGTGTTATGAAACTGCTTATTTCTTTTGTAATATGTATTGCTGTTTTCTTTTGCGGTTGCGAAACTCAAAATACCGCTTCAAATATAGTCGCAGGCGATATTCCCAAAATAGTACTTGACGCAGGACACGGCGGTGTTGACGGCGGTGCGGTATCGTCTGACGGCAGTTTGGAAAAGGACTTGAATTTACAATTTACAATGATTGCGGTTGATTTATTCAAATTTTTAGGTTATAATGTAGTTACAACACGCACTGATGACCGTTCAATTCACGATGACGGTTGTGATACCATCCGTGAGAAAAAAGTCAGCGATATTCATAACAGACTCTCGATTATCAATGAAAACGATATTGACTTTGCAATCAGTTTTCATCAAAATATGTACAGTCAGTCAAAATACCGCGGTACACAAGTATTTTACGGTCGACTTAATTCTTTTTCGGAACCGCTTGCAAAATCGGTGCAAGAATCAGTTAAACAGATGATTCAACCCGAAAATACACGGCAAGTCAAAAAAGGCGAGAAAAGTATATATCTGCTTTATCACTCGGAAAAACCGATGATTTTAGTTGAATGTGGCTTTATGTCTAATTATGATGAACTTGCCCTTATCAAAACTGCGGAATATCAAAAGAAACTCTGCTTTGCCGTTTTGTGCGGAGTAGTAGATTGTAATATGGAGAATGAAAATGGCTAAATCAAAAATAATATATGTATGTTCTGAGTGTGGTGCAACTGCGTATAAATGGCAGGGCAGATGCGACAGCTGTGGTGAATTTAACACCTTTGAAGAACAAATATCCGCACCGCAAACAAAACAGATAAAAACTGCAAATATATCGTCACTCTCAGCAACCCCGATAACCAAAATAAGCACTACCGAGGAAAGCAGATATAAAACAGGTATGAGCGAACTTGATAGAGTGCTTGGTGGCGGTATCGTCAAAGGTTCGCTGATACTTTTATCTGGCGACCCGGGTATCGGTAAATCGACAATACTTTTGCAAATATGCGAACACCTTTGCAAAGAAAACAATGTGTTATATGTATCGGGAGAGGAATCAGCAAGGCAGATTAAACTCCGTGCAGACAGACTTGGCGTTCACTCAGATAACCTGATGATAATGACAGGCAACAACGCAGAAGCGGTCAATACATATATAGAAAATAATAAACCGGGACTTGTTATTATCGACTCAATTCAAACAATGAGTATATCCGAAATCAGTTCAGTACCGGGAAGTTTAACACAAGTTCGTGAATGTACAAACCTGTTTTTACGTACCGCAAAAACGCTTGAAATTCCGATTATTATTGTAGGACACGTTAATAAAGACGGTGCGATCGCAGGCCCGAAAGTGCTTGAACATATTGTAGATGCGGTGCTGTATTTTGAAGGCGAAAAAAGCCTTGCTTGCCGAATTTTGCGTGCTGTAAAGAATCGTTTCGGCTCAACAAACGAAATCGGTATGTTTGAGATGAAAGACAGCGGTATGGCACAAATTGAAAACCCGTCGGGTATGCTGATTAGCGGCAGACCGAAAAATGTTCCGGGTACTTGTGTGGCGTGTGTAATGGAAGGCTCCCGTCCGATTTTAGCCGAAGTGCAAGGATTGGTTGCGGCTTCACCTTTCGGCAACCCGCGTCGTACATCTAACGGCTTTGACTATAACCGAATGAGCCTTATTTTAGCGGTGCTCGAAAAGCGTGCAGGATATATTTTCTCAAGTTGTGATGCGTATGTAAATGTTGCAGGCGGACTTAAACTTGATGAACCCGCCGCAGATTTACCTACCGCAGTCGCACTTATATCAAGCCTTAAAGATGCGGTTATCAATGAAAAGACTGTTGTTTTCGGTGAGATAGGTTTAGCAGGCGAAGTGAGGGCTGTTACGAATGCGGTACAGCGCGTGTCTGAAGCCTCTCGTCTTGGATTTGAAAGGTGCGTCATCCCAATCCATAATCTATCAGACATCCCCGAAAAACTCAAAAATTCAATCGAAATTATCGGTGTTCGTACTATCCGTAAGGCTTTTGAAGCGAGTGTCAATTAAATCCACAGTCCGTGCAGTGTTTTTGCACGGACTTTTCTTTTTATAATACGCGCATATCCCAAACTTTGAACAACTGACAACACTAATTTTGTCAAGAGTACAAATTCCGTCATTCTGATGAACACAGTCAAAAGCGCAGGGAATCATCATTTCATCTCCGATTTAAAAAGTATTATAATACGGGTAATATTATTTGAAATTTTGCTCAAAATAATTCAGGTGATATTAATGAAATTAAATAGAAAATTATGTTTGTTTGCATATATGGGACTTGTATTTTGCGCATCGGTAATAGCGTCAGAAACTGTGTTTAAACCGATAACAGTTGAAACTGCAACCGCATATGAGGATAAATTAACTGAAACTGTTACCGCAAACGGTGTTATAACAAAGGGAGTTACCTTTACCCAAACGGCTGACAGCGACTTTATAATTGAAGAATTTACTGTTTCAATAGGTGATTTTGTAAACGAGGGCGATTTAATTTTTATCACCGCTAATGATGAAGAAGTCGTATCAGAATATACGGGTACGGTGTGCGAAATCCCTATAATGAACGAAGTGTATAAAGGTCAGACGATTTTGAGTTTGATCGACATAAATACCCTCACTGCTACTGTGAATGTAAACGAAACCTATGCCTCACAAATTAAAAAAGGACAGTCGGTTATCGTAACAGGAAACGGTTTTAAAAATACTGAATATAAAGGAACGATCCAATCTATCGGGGCACAAGCAATATCTACAACGGGAACTGCAGTTTGTGTACCTGTGACAGTTGAATTTGAAAAGCCTGATAAAAACCTCAAGCCGAATTTCACAGTTAAAGCAAAAATTGATGTCAGTAACGAAAACACAGCAATCTATATCCCACAGTCTGCAATCGTGAACTCAGGGAGCGGTGAATATGTCTATGTTGTAAACGAAAACACCGCAAACCGCCGTTCAGTTGAGAGTGTATATAATACAAACGGCGTGTGCATCACTAAAGGACTGAATGTTGGCGAGCAGGTTGTTTTAAATGCAGATGTATTTTCAGACAATACCGAAAGTGTGAGTGTTTATGTAAAGGCGGTAAAATAGTGTTTAGTATATTTAAATTTTCACTAAAAGGCTTTGCACACAAAAAAGCAAGAACTGTTTTATCCGTTTTGGGCGTTGCGGTATCATCTGCATCACTTATGATAATTTCGGTGTTAGCATCAGTCGGTACACAGTCTGTCAACGCAGAACTCGACAGTATGGGACTTCGAGGAATTTCGGTTGAAAGCGGTGAAATTTTAGATGAAAGTGCCCTTGAAATAATATCAAAAATAGATGGTGTAGAATGTGCGACACCTGTGCTTGGACTGTACGGCAGTGTCGGCAATTCGAGCGAAAGTAGGAGTGCGTATATCTGGGGGATTGATGAATACGCAGAAACTGTAATATCGGCGGAAACCGTTTTCGGTAGAGCAGTTGAAAAATCTGATATTGTGGCTATGAGCGATGTCTGTTTAATAGACAGAAAACTATCAAAAGAACTTTTTGGAGTTGAGAACTCAGTAGGGGAAAGTGTTGTTTTAAATTTCGGTGCAACATCCGCTGAATATGAAATAGTCGGTATATGTGAGTCGGATAGCGGAATTTTGAAAAGCGTTTCAGGTACGCTTGCGCCATATTTTGTGTACGCACCCTATACATCGGTAAGACTTGCACAAAACAGCGCAGGATTTGGTTGGATTGCAGTGAGAGCCAATCAAACTAATACGGACGAAGTCTGTTCAGCAATATCAAACGCATTTAAAGCAGAGCAAATGTCGGTTACAGTCGAAGATGTATCATCACAACGAGCGGTACTTGACAATCTCCTTTCAATAGTGACTGTTATCCTTGCTGCAATCGGAGCGGTATCGTTGGTTGTATCGGGACTGTCAATTATGACGGTTATGTTGACATCTGTCGGCGAGCGGACTGTCGAAATCGGTATAAAAAAGGCAATCGGTGCAAGAAGTAGGGCAATATTGTCGGAATTTCTGTTAGAGGCATTGACTATTTCGCTTTTCGGCGGTATAATCGGTAGTGTACTCGGTATGATAATCAGCGCCACGGTATCATATTTTGTGCTTGGTGTAATAAGTTTCAGTGTAAAAACTTTTTTGTTGTGTGTCGGAATATCTGCGCTTATCGGCACATTGTTCGGCAGTTACCCTGCGTATAAAGCATCTAAACTCAAACCTGTTGATGCACTAAATTCCGATTAAGGCGGTGTGTTTATGATTATGAAATTTCCGCTGTTGCCCAAAAAAGATGTAATTTGCGGTATAGCGAATTTTGAATGTCCCGACCTTTGCAAAATTGATGTTATTAAAGTTTACAAAAACAAAAATATCTCCTCGCCTGTATCATCTCACGCGGATGTAAATGTGTGCTATATAGGTAACGGGGATGTTTTCGTTGCGTGTGAGCAACAACATTTAGCGCAGGAACTTGAAAAACTCGGCTTGAATGTAATTTCAATAAAAAAGGAAATGAATAACGATTATCCGTCTGACAGCCTTTTGAATGTCGCAGTTTTCGGGAATACGGCGATTTTAAATCCAAAAACCGTTTGCGATGAACTGTTAAATACCTTAAAAAACCGCAACTTTAAAATCATCGAAGTTAATCAAGGCTACAGTAAATGCTCGATTTTGCCTGTGAGTGACAATGCAATCATCACAACTGACAGGGTGATAAGCGATAAATGCAAGCAAACCGGAATTGACGCTTTACTTGTCACCACTGACGGTATCTGTTTGAACGGCTATGACTGCGGGTTTATAGGCGGTTGCGGTGGACTTATTTCAAAAGATAAAATGCTTTTTTTCGGTGATATTGATAAACACCCTGACAGCGATAAAATTTGTGAATTTCTAAATAATTACAATATTAAAGTTATAAAAACCTGTGGTGATCTAACAGATTACGGCTCATTTATTCCTATTTGTGAAGTTTAAAATAAACTTAAAATTTGCTAAAATAATTGTTGACATTGACAAACCTTTGTGCTATAATACTACTTGGACTATTTATTAGACCCCTGCATAGCATTGCGGAGGGAGGGAATTGTATTGAGTCAGGTTCGTTTAAAAGAAAATGAATCCTTGGAGAATGCGCTTCGTCGTTTTAAAAGAGCAACTGCTCGTGATGGCGTTATCCAGGAGGTTCGCAAAAGAGAGCATTACGAGAAACCGTCTGTAAAGCGTAAGAAGAAATCTGAGGCTGCTCGTAAGCGCAAGTTTAAGTAATTGCGCGATGCTCAAATTTAATCTGCATTTTGTGCGGTTATTTTGTGCTATATGCAAATACATAAAAACGGGTAGCAATGCCCGTTTTTATTTTTAGGTAGGTGGTATTTTTGTCGCTGTTATATCCAACAATATATGTTGATAAGGCTTATGATATTTCAATCGAAACACTTAAAAAGTTGAAAATCACAGGTGTTTTACTCGATGTAGACAACACTCTGACTATCGACAAGGGAACTAAACCTGATGAACGAATGTTATCGTGGCTTGAAAATTTAAGGTCGAACGGCATAAAAATGATGATCGTGTCAAACGGCAAACACAAAAGACTTTCAAAATTTTCAAAAACGCTTGATCTACCGTGCTTCAGTATGGCAATGAAACCCCTGCCTTTCAAACTAAAAAAAGCGGCAAGAATGGTTGCAAACTCCACAGACAATGTACTTTTGATCGGTGATCAAATCTTCACCGATATTTTAGGCGCAAACACTTGCGGTATTAAATCTGCACTTGTAAATCCGATAAAAACAGAAACTTCCGCAAGTTTTAAGATCAGACGATACTTTGAACGCGGCATCCGCGAAAAAATTAGGGAGAGTGATTAAATGAACGCTTTATTCGGTCCTGCAGGCAATTCTGACGCATTTACAAAAGCGGGATATAAAGGCAATAACAGCGCACCTGAGTTTGTGCACAAATGCGGACTTGATGCCTACGAATACCAATGTGGCAGAGGTGTGCGTGTAAACGCAGACAGTGCGGAAATTTTCCGTCAAAACGCAGAGCATTTCGGTATCACGGTTTCACTTCACTCACCTTATTATATTTCACTTTCTTCGGTTGAAGCAGAAAAGCGTGATAAATCAATCGACTATATTTTAGACAGCGCGAAAGCGGTATCAATACTCGGCGGCAACAGAATAGTTGTCCATTCCGGCTCGTGCTCAAAAATAACAAGGGAACACGCCTTAAAACTCGCTAAAGACACTTTAATCAAGGCGCAAAAAGCCCTCGATGACAACGGACTGTCTAATATTCACATTTGCCCGGAAACGATGGGTAAACTCAATCAACTCGGCACATTAGACGAAGTTATCGAACTTTGTAAGATTGACGAAAGAATGATACCGTGTATTGACTTTGGTCATCTCAATGCGCGCACAATCGGCAGTATTAAAACTATCGACGATTATGAAGATATTATCACAAAAATCGGCAACGCACTCGGCGAAGACAGAATGAAGCATTTTCACGCACACTTTTCCAAAATCGAGTACACTGACAAGGGCGAGAAAAAACATTTAACATTTGAAGATAATATCTACGGTCCTGATTTTGAACCGCTTTGTGAACTCTTAGCGCGTAAAAACCTTTGCCCGACTATTATTTGCGAGTCAAACGGTACTCAGTCTGACGATGCAAAATCAATGAAAGACGCATATTTAAATGCGCTTGGGGGTAAATAATATGAAGATTTTAGTTATAAACGGGCCGAATTTGAATTTACTCGGCAGACGCGAACCGGGCATATACGGTGTTGAAACTTATCAGTCTATCTGTGAAATGATTAAAAATGCAGCAGACGAAAAGGGAATTACAACCGAGTTTTTCCAATCTAACCATGAGGGTGCAATTATTGATAAAATCCACGAAATGATGGACGATTACGATGGATGTATTATCAATCCCGGTGCATATACTCATTACAGTTATGCGATTTACGACGCCATAAAAGCGGTTAAAAAGCCGTTTGTCGAGGTGCATATTTCCGATGTTGACGCAAGAGAGCCTTTCCGTGCAATTTCAGTAACTGCTCCGGCTTGTATTGAGAAAATTGCAGGTCACGGCACAAAAGGATATGTGGAGGCGTTAGAAATTTTAAGAGAACATATAATTTCTTGCAAATAGTACTTGAAAAATTGTGAGAAATATAGTAAAATGTATATATAACTTTTTGGAGGTTTAAATTTATGGTAACAGCAGGAGATTTTAGAAACGGCGTAACATTTGAAATGGACGGTAAGGTATATCAAATTATCGAATTCCAGCATGTTAAACCCGGTAAGGGCGCTGCTTTCGTCCGCACAAAAATTAGAAATGTAATCGAAGGTTCGGTTGTTGAAAAAACATTCAACCCGACAGATAAATATCCGACTGCATTCGTTGAGAGAAAAGAAATGGAATATTCCTACAACGACGGCGATCTTTATTACTTTATGGATCTTGAAACATATGAAATGGAACCCATCAACAAGGGTGAACTCAGCGACAATTTCAAGTTCGTTAAAGAAAATATGGTATGCAAGGTTCTTTCATACAAAGGCAAGGTATTCGGCGTAGAACCCCCGAACTTTGTTGAATTGGAAGTTACACAAACCGAACCCGGCGTTAAGGGCGATACAGCAACAAATGCTACAAAACCTGCAACTGTTGAAACAGGTGCAGAAATCCGCGTTCCGCTTTTCATCAATGAAGGCGATATGATCCGTATCGACACTCGTGACGGCTCATATATGGAAAGAGCATAACACACAAAGGAGAATTACAATGATCGAAAAAGTAGAATATGTAAAAGGTCTTGCTGACGGTTTAGAACTCGGCGACAGCAAAGCAGAAAAAGTTATCACAGCACTTCTTTCAGTTATCGAAGAAATGGCTGACGAAATCGACGCACTCAACGAATATGTTGATGATCTTGCAGGTCAGTTAGATGCAGTTGATGAAGATCTCGGTGAAATCGAAAAAGATTTCTATGAGTTTGACGATGATGATTGCGATTGTGACTGTGGTTGCGACTGCGACGATGAAGAATTCTTCACAGTTGAATGTCCGAGCTGCGGAGAACAAATTGAAATCGACGAATCAGTTCTCGATGAAGAATATATCAACTGTCCGGTTTGCAACACAAAACTCGAATTTGATTTTGATGATTGTGACTGCGATTGCGACTGTGACTGCGAATAATTGAATTTTGCTCGGTCTGTATTCGGCCGAGCAATTTTAATAAAGGACTGCTCATATGAAAACTACAATAAAATCAGCGATTATGGTTGTACTCAGCGCAATAACCGTGTTGCTCGTTGTGCATTTTGCACCCGTAATCGAATACGAAACTCCGGTTGAAATAACAACAACAACTACCACAAAACAAGCGCACGCAAACGGTTGCGACAATTATACCGATGTGAAGGATTTGGTTGCGTACATAAATATCCCCAATACCGATATTGAAGATGCAGTTGTTCAAGCGAGCGATAACGATTATTATCTTCGCCGTAACAAATACGGAAGTTATAGTTTTGCGGGCTGTTATTTTGCCGACTACGAATGTGATATGGCAAATTTAAGCCAAAACACTATTGTTTACGGTCATAACCTGCGTGATGAAAGTCGGCTTTTCGGTCAGTTAAACAGATTTAAAGACCTTGAATTTTATAAAACAACACCGCTTATCACCTTTGATATTAAATCAGAGGCACTGCGTTGGAAAGTCTTTGGCGTGTTTATTGTCAACACTTTAGAAGAGGATGGAGAAGTGTTCTACTATCTCAATCCCAACTTTAATTCTCAAGCAGAGTTTATGGACTTTACAACCGAAATCAAGCACCGTTCGCTTATAAACACAACAGTCGATATACAAGAAAATGATAAAATTCTTCTGCTTTCGACTTGCGACTATACAGTTGATAATAATTGGCGGTTGGTAGTCGCTTCAAGACTTGTGCGTGACGAAGAGAGTGAAGAAGTTGATGTCGAAAATGCAACTGTAAACGAAAATCCCCTCTATCCTGACGGTTGGTATCGTCGCTTTGGCGGAGTAAAACCCACTTTTGCCGAAACGACTCAACCCGCAACAGTTAAGCAAAATTAAATTTAAAGCCGCTACGACTGTGGTGTCAGAAAAAGCATCCGTATGATTACCATCAAACGGATGCTTTTTGCGTTATTCATTTTCTGACTGTTAAGATGATTGTAATCTGAACTATGTGCTTAAACTTGTTGCACGGTTAAGTCTTTCGGAGAAAGCAAACATCAAAATCAGCAAAACCGCGAGGAACGGCGGTAACAAAGAAAGACTGATATTATCAGCAATAAACCCGAAAATCGGTGGCATAAGCGTTGAGCCAACATATGCGCTTGCCATTTGAACTCCTATAACTGCTTGAGATCTTTCTGCACCAAAACGCAAGGGCGTTGAGTGAATAAGGCAAGGATAAATCGGTGCACAGCCAAGTCCAATCAAAGAAAGACCAATGATTGCACCAATATTTCCAAACGGCAGAAGCAAAAATACTATACCTAAACCGAGAATACTCAGTCCCAAACGCACCATCTGTTTATCATTGAACTTTTCGGTTAGCAGGCCGCTGATAAATCGACCGACAGTGATGCCGAGGAAGAATATCGCTCCCAGTCCTGCTGCCTTTTGAGCTGAAATTCCTTTTTCAAAAACTATGTAACTTACTGCCCAAAGACTTGAAGTTTGCTCAATAGCGCAGTAGCACAGAAATGTAATCATCATTTCCTTAACACCCGGGATTGCTATTGTGCGTTTTAGTCCAAGCGGTTTGCTGTTTTCGGAGTTTTCAACGCAAATTTCAGCGGATTTTTTCTTCCATAGCGGTAAAGAAAAAACGAGTACGGCTGTTAAAACTATTTGTAGAACGAAAACCGAAAAATATCCCTTACTCCAACTTTGACCGTTTAAAAGGAAATACGACATAACATACGGCCCAACACTGCAACCTACACCCCAAAAGCAATGCAACCAACTCATATGTCGGCTTTTATAATGTATCGCAACATAATTATTTAAAGCTGCATCGACGCTGCCTGCACCGAGTCCATAGGGGACACCCCACAAACACAACTGCCAAAAATGAGTGCTTGTTGAAAATCCGAGTAAAGCTACCGCAGTAGTCGCAACGCTGATAGCAGTAACTGCGCCTGTGCCGAGTTTCTTCACAATCCGCTCACTGAACAGCGCAGATACTATTGTTCCGCACGAAATTATCATACTTACAATGCCCGCAAACGATACCGGGACAGCAAGACCTGCGTACATACTCGGCCACGCAGAGCCGAGTAGTCCGTCAGGCAATCCTAAACTTATAAATGATATATAAATTATAATCAAAAGTAAATGCACCATATTATTCCTCTTTTAATAAATCAATTTTTCTTACAATTCACAAAGCTCTAGCACAAAAGAGGTTGAAACGGATATCTAATCAATTTTGGGTTTTTGCAAAACCCTCTTCTTTCATTTTCCTCATTGCGTTTTTGCACGGCTGATTTTACGGTTTCATCGTCCGGGTTTAAAATGAACTCACCGGTAAAACCGTTGACGATCGCAATATCACCGTCTTTAACAGTATTTAAAAATTCTTCTCCCACGCCTATAAGGAGAGGGATGTTCATATTGCGTGCAAGAATGGCAGTATGCGAATGTGGTGAACCGTATGCGGCTACAATGGCGAGAACTTTATCTTTATCAAGACATACCGTTTCACTCGGAAAAAGGTCATCTGCACAAATAATTTGTTTTTCATCAGTAATATTGTTGACGATTTCGTTGTTTGTAAGACAAGCAATAATTCTGTTTGAAATGTCGTGAATGTCAGCCGCCCTTGCTCGCATATAGCTATCATCCATAGCAGCAAACATATCTGCAAAATTTTTTGCGGTGACCAAAACTGCATACTCAGCATTTATGCGCTGAGACTTTATCATTTCAAGAATGGCATCGTTGTAGTCGTAATCTTCAACCATCATCATATGAATTTCAAAAATCTGCGCATTATCTTCTCCGACAACTTTAAGTGCTTTTTTGTAGATTTTACGGAGTTGCTCGATTGCTAATGCTTTTGCATTTTCAAGGCGTTGAATTTCATTTTCAATGTTTTCGATTTTGGTACGGTTTACGCTGATTTCCTGCCGTTTGTAAACAGTAACCTTACCTACCGCTATCGCATTGTAAACGCATTTACCGTTGTATGTAGCCATAGTGTCACCCCGTTTTATCAAAATAAATCAAAATCCCCCGCTCACAGCAGGGGATTTGATATGACTTTAAAGGTTTTTCTCCAAAAACTCTTTCATTGCCTTTTCAGCTGCTTCTTCATCTGCTCCGCTGACTGTGATTGTAACTGTATCTCCGCACTTTATACCCATTCCCATAAGAGCCATAAGTTTTGTGCAAACTACTGTCTTTTCACCTTTGGAAATGGTGATTTCGCTCTCGAAGGCTTTTGCAGTCTTTGCGAGCATTCCTGCAGGTCTTGCGTGAATTCCAAGTTCATCCTTGATTGTATAATCAAATGTTTTCATTGTAATACTTCCTTTCAAGATGTATATCTTCTAACTTAATTATAGCGTATTTTTGTACAATATGCAATACAAAAATTAAATTCTTCCGAAAATTTTTGTTGTATTTAATATTTTTGCTTTCAGTTTGTCACTTAAATCCGCAGATTTTACTCGCCACTTCCAATTAGTTCCTACAGTTGAGGGCTTATTCATACGGCAACTGTCATCAAGTCCGAGCCAGTCTTGTAATGGGATAATGCAAGTGTTTGCACGGCTACGCATAATCAGGCTGATGAATACCTTGTGCAATTCATTTTGTGGGGTGTAATTATCGCACAAATATTCTCTTGCCATTGCTCGTTCTTCATCAGTGATGGTTTCAAACCACGATGTTATTGTCTGATTGTCGTGAGTGCCTGTATATGCAACGCAGTTTTCATTGTAATTGTGTGGCATATAGTCGTTTCTGCTGCCTGTGTCACGGCTATCAAATGCGAACTCAAGCACTTTCATATTCGGGAACCCGCTTTCTTTAACAAGCTCACGGACTGAATCTGTCATAAAGCCTAAATCTTCAGCGATAACATCTTTTTTGCCGAGAGCCGTCTGAACCGCTTTAAACAGTTCAATTCCGGGACCTTTTTCCCAATGTCCGTTTTTGGCTGTTTTGTCGCCGTAGGGAATTGAATAATATTCATCAAAACCTCTGAAATGGTCAATTCTGACTACATCGTAGAGTTTAAAGCACTGTTCAAGTCTTGCAATCCACCATTTATAATCGGTAGATTTGTGGTAATCCCAATCATAAAGCGGATTTCCCCAAAGCTGTCCGTCTGCGGCAAAACCGTCAGGCGGACAACCGGCAACAGCCAAGGGCAGATTTTCTTCATCGAGTTGGAATAACTGTGGATTTGCCCACGCATCTGCACTATCGAGCGCAACATAAATGGGGATATCGCCGATAATCTTCACATCCTTATCGTTTGCATAGGCTTTCAGTTTATCCCACTGTTTGAAGAAATAATACTGCAAAAATTTATAAAAAGCAATCTCTTTAACTAATTTTGTACTATATTCGCTTAATGCTGTTTGTTTTCTCAAACGAATATCGTCATCCCACTCATTCCAAGGTATGCCGCCAAAATTATCTTTTAGAGCCATAAATAAGGCGTAATCGTCAAGCCACGGATTTTCTTTCGTGAACTTCAAAAAGTCTTCGCTGTGTTCTATGTTACTGCGTTCATACGCCTTTTTTAAAAGCGGATATCTACCCTCGTAGAGTTTGCAGTAATCTATATCGTCTGTATCGCCGAAATCAACTTCGTCACATTCCGACTTTTCGAGAAACCCCTCTTTGATAAGTTCATTGAGGTCGATGAAATACGGATTGCCCGCAAAAGTTGAAAATGACTGATACGGGGAATCACCGTAACTTGTAGGACCTATGGGAAGTATCTGCCAATAGGTCTGCCCTGCATTCTTTAAAAAGTCTACGAATTTATATGCACTTTCAGAAAAACAGCCTATACCGTATTTCGACGGAAGACTTGATATTGGCAAGAGTATTCCTGCGCTTCTTGTCATATCGGTCACCTCGTTTCAATAATAATGCCGTAATGGTCGGACACAATCGGCTCGTTGGAGCCGTTAAAAATAACTTTAGAACTGTTAACAGGTACTTCTTTGTTGCACCAAATCTGGTCAATTCTCATACCATTCGTGTCAGATAACTTATCTCTCCAGCCGTCAATTACCTTTCCAACAGTAATTCCGCTGTCTTTATTTTCCGCAAGGGAGTAACTGTCATACCAACCCGAATTTGAAATCATATCATATCCTTCACATCTTACTTCAGCAGGACTGTTGAAATCGCCCATAATCCATACAGTGCCTTCATTTTTTACATTTTCATCAAGCCGTTGCCACTGCATTTGAAACGGATCGTCCTTATCGTCCCACCAACCAAGATGAACACTATAATACCAGGTGTCGGGATTTTCTTCGGTGCGAATGCCGATTATTTTTCGGGTTTTCCAGTTGCTATAATCGTTAATTCCACTGACAAGTACAACTTTGGCTTCGATGATTTTACTGCGGCTGAAAAGGGCAATTCCTTCGTCATATTTACCGTAACTGAATTTCATTCCAAGCCAAGTCCAGTAATACTTTATACCGTTTTCAGCGAGGATTTTCACAACATTTAAAGCGTGATTATCTTCTTTCACGGGAATATCCCCGCAGGGAGTAAATCCTGAAGTTGCTGCAGATGGAATTTCTGCCGCAGCTTGAGTCTGGTTTACTTCCTGCAAGGCAATTATATCGGGAATTTCACGACATACAGCGCTTGTGAAAGACTTGAGTTTTTCGGGATAGTTTTCTTCCACAAGGCTATGTGCGTTAAGTGTAAGCAGTTTCATCGTGTTCACCTTACAAAATGTCGTTAATATCTGATTTCAAAACATCCGCTTTCGGACCGTAGATTGCCTGTATTCCGGTATCTTTCTTCACAAGTCCAAGCGCACCTTCTGCTTTCCACTTGTCAACATCTGCTACAAGGTCGGGATTTTTGACAGTAACACGCAGTCTTGTCATACAAGCATCAACCAAAGTGATGTTATCTCTACCACCGAGGAGTGCGATGATTCTTTCGGGCTGACCGTCAGCTGAAACTTTCTTATCTCTTGATGTTTCTTCATTATCATCAGTGTCAACGGTGTAGTTTCCAAGACGGCCGGGAGTTGCAAATTTGAACTTGCCGATCATAAAGTATGCAACAAAATAGCCGATTGCGAAGAACACAACTACCGCAATGACAAAGTTTACTATATCCATAACAAGTCCCGCTTCAACAGACATTGGGATTCTTGTAATAAATTCAAGGTTACCGAATGAATGAAGTCTTAAATCGACAATACCTGCTAAAGCGAATGCGCATCCTTGAAGAACTGCATAAACGATATACAACGGTAAAGCGCAGAACATAAACATAAATTCGAGCGGTTCAGTAACGCCTGTGAGGAATACAGCCAAAGCTGTTGAAATGAACATCGAACGGTATCTTTTGCGTTTATCAACATCGACTCTACGGTACATTGCAAGTGCAATACCGATAAGAAGTCCTGTTGCACCAATCATCTGACCTACTTTAAAGCGTGCAGGTGTTATAGATTCGAGAAGATTTGTGTAACTTGCCATATCGCCTGCGTCCTTGAAATTGATAAGGTCTGTAACCCAAGCAAGCCACAGGGGATCCTGACCGAAAACTTCAGTTCCTGCGTTAACGCCTGTGAGGATTTCATATGTGCCGCCGAACGAAGTGTAGTTCATCGGAATAGTCAACATATGATGCAAGCCGAAGGGAAGTAACAGTCTTTCAAGTGTGCCGTAGATGAACGGAGCGAGTACAGGCGAAGTATCAGCGGAATTTGCAATCCAAATACCGAATGCGTTGATACCTGACTGAACAACCGGCCATACTACCGCTAAAATCATCGAAATGACTACTGACCAGAGGATTACCATCAAAGGTACGAAGCGTTTGCCGTTGAAGAATGAAAGTGCATCGGGGAGTTTGCGGAAGTTGTAGTATTTGTTGTATACCATACCACCGACAAAACCCGAAATTATGCCTACAAACACACCCATATTCAGCGCGGGCGCACCGAGAACAGAGGTAAAGTAGTTCTCAACCAACATTTCCTGTCCGAATAAAGAGTGTACAACTGCGTTCGGGTCGCTGAGCATTGAGCTTGTAACGCCAAAAATTACGCCGGTTATGTTGTTTATAAGTATAAACGATATTATTGCCGCAAATGCGCCGCCTGCTCTTTCCTTTGCCCACGAACCGCCGATTGCCGCAGCAAAGAGAATATGGAGATTGTTGATAACCGCCCAACCGATGTTTTCCATAACACTGCCGATTGTAACGATTGTACCAACATCTGCACCCGCCATAGCAACCAATTTACCAAGGCTTATCATAAGTCCTGCTGCAGGCATAACCGCAATTACAGTCATAAGTACCTTGCCGAGCTTTTGAAGGAAATCAAAGTTAATTTTAGATTTCTTCTTGTTATCATCTAATTTTTCTTTAGCATCAACCGCCACAGCGTTTTCTTCAACACTTGCTTTTGGTGATGACAATGAAATTAAATCATTTCCGACTTTAACTTTGCCCTCAGCTACACCCATTTCAAGTTCGTCTGCACCGTCACAAATAAGTACAGGTGTAGTAAGATTGATATTGTGTTGCTTTAGCACATCAAGGTCAACTTCTGCAATGAGGTCGCCGACTTTGACTTTCTGTCCTACCTCAACGAGAGATGTAAATCCTTCGCCTTTAAGTGCTACTGTTTCAAGACCGAAATGAACGAGAATTTCAAGTCCGTTATCGGAAGAAAAACCGTAAGCGTGTTTTGTTTCAGCGATTGAAGAGATCTCGCCGTCAACAGGACTGTAAATTTTACCGTCATCGGGAATTACAGCACATCCGTCACCTAAAACTTTATCGGAAAAAACAGGGTCGGGAACTTGCTCAAGGGGTATGACTTTACCGTTTATAGGGGAAACGATACCCAATTTTGTTGTGGTTTTGCTTTTCATTTTTTGTTGTCCTCCTTTGTATTATAATTAGCGCAACCGTGCAGATTATCCCAGTGCAACGAGTTGCATTTAACTTACGCAATTATTGTAGCACATTTATGCAATAAGTACAATAGTTTTTCGCAAAAAATCTGCTGAATTGCGTAAAATCGTGATATTTCACAAATTAGACATAATATATTATAGCAATATTAACAATAAAATATTTTTCGTTAAAAAATCTATGCAATGCGTTGCATAGATTTTTCTAAAAATTTCTGCAATTTCATTGACATTTGTGCAAAATAAGGTTATAATTGCATTGAAAATAATCAATGCAGAAAGGCGGTAGACTATGTCAGTTACACTTAAAGATGTTGCGGCGCTTGCAGGAGTATCCCCTTCAACCGCATCAAGAGCCTGTAAGGATAATCCGTCAATCAGTCGTGAAACCAAAGAAAAGGTCCGAAAAGCAATGGAAGAGCTTGGGTATGAAGCAAATTTGCAACCGGGCGATAACTCTAACAGTAAAACGATCGGTATAATCCTACCTCCGTCTTATAAGGAGTCGTTTGAAAATGCTTTTCACCTTGAAGTAATCAGAGGCATCAGTCAATACTGCAACAGCCACAATTATATGAACACTATTATCACAGGGCAAGATGACAATGAAATCCTCAGCGTCATTGAAGTCATAGTTAAAAGTCAACGGGTAGATGGTTTTATTGTTACTTACTCGAAACAAGACGATCCGATTGTCAACTACCTATATAATGAAGGACTGCTTTATGTTGTAATCGGTAAAGCGTACCGCTTTGCAAATCAAACTGTTTATGTGGATAATGATAATGTGCTTGCAGCACAAGAAGCAGCGGAGTATTTAATCGCTAAAGGACATACAAATATTGCATATCTTGGAAGTGACAGCAATCAAGTTTTTTCTTCAGACAGAAAGACCGGATATAAATTAGCACTACTTAACCATTCGATTGCGCTCAATGCGGATAATATCATTGAATTGCCTTTCGTTCCCGAAGAAAACGCTAACGATGTTTACAATTTGCTCAACCGCCCTGACAGACCTACTGCAATCCTTGTAAGTGACGATATTTTTGCGGTTGCGCTCGAGCGTGTGTGTATTGAAATGGGAATTTCAATTCCGAAAGATTTATCAATTATTTCATTTAATAACTCCTTGTTCGCAAGACTTACTTCCCCCCGCCTTACATCTATTGATATAAATTCAATTCAGCTTGGGATTGAAGCCGCATCACAGGTGATAAACCATATTGAAAATCCGAATTTGCTTGCAACTAAAATAATCGTTCCGCACAAGCTGATAGAGCGTCATAGCTGTGTTAATTTGTAAAATGTAAAAGCGGTGGAAATCCACCGCTTTTTAAATTAAAGATTCCAAATATCCTTATTGTATTCCTCGATTGTTCTGTCAGATGAGAAATATCCTGCCTTGGCAATATTAACAAGCATTTTCTTACCCCAGTCTTTTCTGTTTTCAAAATCAGTATATGCTTTTTCACGAGTTTTTACATAATCGTTGAAATCAGGGAAAGTCATAAACCAGTCTTTGTTGATAAGTTCATTTTTGAGGCGTTCAAGGCGTTTTTTATCACCAACAGCCAATACATCTTTGCTTGTGATAAAATCAACTGCACTTTTGATATTCTTGTTGCTTGTATAATATCTTTTAGCCTTATAATTACCTTTTTTGTAACGCGAAACGACCGTGTCGCTGTCATCACCGAAAATGTAGATGTTTTTATTGCCCACAAGTTCGTGAATTTCAACATTTGCACCGTCTTCTGTACCGAGTGTAACAGCGCCGTTGAGCATAAATTTCATATTACCTGTACCGCTTGCTTCCTTTGATGCGAGTGAAATCTGCTCTGAAATGTCACAAGCGGGAATTAACTTTTCAGCAAGTGTGACATTGTAGTTTTCAACCATTACAACTTTGAGATATTCATTAACATCAGGATCGTTGTTGATGATTTCCTGTAAACAAAGAATAAGGTGAATAATATCTTGAGCAATAGTGTACGCAGGGGCTGCTTTTGCACCGAAAATGACTGTAATCGGTGTGTTCGGCTTTTTGCCCGACTTGATTTCCAGATACTTGTTGATTACATACAAAGCGTTGAGTTGCTGGCGTTTATACTCGTGTAAACGCTTAATCTGAATATCGAAAATCGAGTTCTCGTTTACAGCGATATTCTGCTTTTTGAGAAGATACGCAGAAAAGTTGCGCTTTTTATCATTTTTAATATCGAGGATTTTATCAATAACCGCTTCATCATCAGCAAATTTCATCAATTTTTCAAGTTCGTTTGCATCCTTCTTCCAGCCCTCACCGATAAGGGAAGTGATTAAATCTGCAAGTTGTGGATTGCTGTGCATAAGCCAACGACGGAAGGTAATACCGTTTGTCTTATTGTTGAACTTTTCCGGATAGATCTTATAGAAATTGTTAAGCTCTTCGTTTTTGAGAATTTCTGTGTGGAGCGATGCAACGCCGTTTACGCTGAAACTGTAGTGAATGTCAATGTGCGCCATATGCACGCGTTCGTCTTTGTCAATAATGTAAAGTGACTTATCATCAAACTTTCTTCTGATTTTATTGTCGAGAACTTCAATAATGGGCAATAACTGCGGTACAGCCTTTTTGAGATATTCCATCGGCCATTTTTCCAAAGCCTCCGCAAGAATTGTATGATTTGTATATGCACAAGTCTTGCTGACGATTTCAATCGCTTCGTCCATCTCGATTCCGCGTTCTGTAAGGAGTCTGACAAGTTCGGGAATTACCATTGTAGGATGTGTATCGTTGATTTGGATTACCGCATAGTCATATAAATCGGTAAGTTTGCATCCTCTTGCGACGCACTCATCAAGAATAAGTTGCGCACCTGCAGATACCATAAAATACTGCTGATAAATACGAAGCAGTCTGCCGTTGTCGTCGCTGTCATCGGGATATAAGAATAATGTGAGATTTTTATCAATTTTGGTTTTATCGAAATCAATTCCGTCTTCAACAATGCTCTCGTCAACGCTTTCAATATCGAATAAATGGAGTTTGTTGGTTGTGCTGTCGTAGCCTGTGACATTGATGTCGTACATTCTCGCTGTGACTTGAGCGTTTCTGAATTTCACCGCATATGTTACATCAGTCTTATTAAGCCAACTGTTTTCTTCAATCCATTTATCAGGGATTGTCGTCTGTGCATTATCTTTGAACACTTGTTTGAACAGACCAAAGTGATAGTTAAGTCCGATACCATCGCCTTGAAGTCCTAATGTTGCAATAGAATCAAGGAAGCACGCCGCAAGTCTGCCAAGACCGCCGTTTCCCAGTGACGGTTCGTTTTCAATCTCTTCAATCTCACAGATGTCTTTGCCGTTTTGCGAAAGTTCTTTTTTAACATCTTCGTAAACACCTAAATTTATAAGGTTGTTAGACAGAAGTTTGCCGATAAGAAACTCAGCAGAGATGTAGTACAGCTTCTTTTTTCCTTTTGTTTCAGCCTTCTTTGATGCCATTTCGTTTGTCGCTTTCAAGAGCGCAAAGTAGATTTCAGCGTTTGAACAATCAGAAATGGTTTTACCGTATTCAGCTTTAATGATTTCAGCAAGATTCATAAAAAGTCTCCTTTGAAATTGTTTTAGTATGAACATATTATAATATACCGATTATAGTTTTTCTTGTATAATAATGCTCCATTTTTGCACAATACTATCTTTATATAAAGTGAGGTTTGTTTGATGAATACCACTCAATACGAAGTTTATCACGAAAATAAAAACCATACTCTACCCGAATTTCCGTACAATACTTACCTTTGCTCAATTCCGCTTGACTTTAAATCCGTGAAAACTCATTGGCATAACGAAGTTGAGATAATCGTAATCAAAAAAGGTGAAGGTATTGTATTTGTAGACCTGATTGAATACCGTGTAAAAAAGGGAGATATGGTGTTTGTGATGTCAGGGCAGTTACATTCTATTGAACAGTATGAAGATAAATCAATGGAATATGAAAATATTTTATTTAAACCTGTACTGCTTAAATCAACTGGGCAGGATTTATGTTGGGATGATTTTATTTCACCTATGCTACTGTCATCAAAGAGCATCACTCCTTTAATATCTGAGAACAACTCTATTCACTCAAAACTGACCGCAATTATTGAAGAAATTGATACGCTTTGCAGTGAACGACAGTTGGGTTATCAAGTAGCAATCAAGGGGTATCTATTCCAAATTGTATTTTTAATCATGACTCAAGCAAAATCAGATTCAAATGTTAAACAGAGTAGAAAATCTCTTGATAAAATCAAGACTATTCTTTCATACATTGCAGAGAATTATTCAGAAAGCATCAGTGTTGAAGATATGGCAAGACTGTGCTTTTACAGTAAATCGTATTTTATGAAGTTTTTTAAAGAAAATATGGGCACAGGCTTTATTTCATACTTAAATGACTACCGACTTGAAGTCGCCGCAAAAATGTTGCTCGCTTCCGACAGTAATGTCCTTGATGTAGCTGTGGCTTGTGGTTTTGACAATTTATCATACTTTAACCGTAGTTTTAAGAAAAAATACGGTGTCACTCCGGGAAAATACAGAAAATAGAAAAATGTCACAAATAATCAACATTTTTTGTAGATTTGCGTTGTAAAAGGACATTGTTACGCAGAGTAACATCGTTGTTACAGGTAGTTTGTTGATTTTTTTTAGTTGTTTTGGTACAATGAATGCGTAATAAGTCATACGGAGGTAATGAAAAATGACATTAGGAGAAAAAATAAAAGAATCAAGAAAGCAGTGCGGACTGTCACAGGAACAACTTGCGGAAAAAATGAGTGTATCAAGATCCGCAGTTGCAAAGTGGGAAACAGATAAGGGTATGCCCGATGTGGATAACTTGAAAGCTCTTTCGCAACTCTTGAGTGTGAGTGTGGATTATTTACTTGACGACGGCGAGGCAATCGACGAACTTGTAATGCGTGAGCCGTACAATTTATCTGAATATGGTAAAGGTATTAGAAAAACGAAGAAAGACCGTGTAATTCGTGAGAAATTCCCGGATGCAGAGATATACACTTTATTCGGTAAGCAGAAACTAACTAAGGGTGAGAAAATTGTTGATTATGCGTTGGGATTTTTAACAAACGCACCTTTTGGAATACCGGAGTTTATCAATGGCTTGAAAAATTTGGATAGGGAATTTTATTTACTTGAGAAAAACGGTAAGCAGTATTTTGTTATCGTTACAGATGAATTTATAGAAACCCGTCAGCTTGCAAATCGAATTACAGAAGAAAAATTCGAGATTGGCAACTGGCAATTTGTTAAATGTCGTGCCAAGGTTAAATAAGTTTCTATTAAAAAAATTTTTGATTTTTGAAAAATCCCCTTGCGTAAGGTATTGCTTGTTACGCTGCGTAATGTTGTAAAATGGGGTTACAAGGAGGTGAAAGCTATGTCAAAATACACAACAGGAGAAATTGCAAAGCTTTGCGGTGTATCTGTCAGAACGGTGCAGTATTATGATTCAAGAAGCATCCTTACCCCCAGCGAACTATCAGAAGGAGGCCGTCGGTTATATTCCGATGATGACTTGAGACGAATGAAGATTATCTGTTTTCTTCGTGAAGTGGGACTTCCAATCAATAGTATCGGTGAACTTCTTTCAGAAGAAAACCCCGGTAATATTATTTCTGTTTTGCTTGAACAGCAGGAAAAGGTGCTTCGAGAGGAACTGGATGAACGACAGTCGAAACTCGATATGCTCGAAAGCATAAAGAGCGAACTAAAAGGTGTAGAAAAATTCTCCGTTGAATCTATCGGTGATATAGCTCACATAATGAAGAACAAAAATCAAATAAAAAAACTTAGAGCCATTATGCTGATTACAGGCATCCCTGTCACTCTTCTTCAGTGGTTATCCATTATATTGTGGATTACAAAGGGGATATGGTGGCTGTTTGCTGTATGGGTAGGAATGGCAGTTGTCTACGGTGTTTGGGTGTCTATTTTCTATTTTAATAGAGTGAAATATATTTGTCCCGAATGCCACGAGGTATTTAAACCACGCTTTAAGGAAATGTTCTGGGCATACCACACACCCAAAATGCGTCGTCTGACTTGCCCGAAGTGCAGTCGCAAGGGACTTTGTGTAGAGGTGTATGCCGATAAAGATGGTGCGGATAATGGCTAAAGTCAAGAAACCGTGAAATTGTAAAATGAAGTGCTGTAAGTAAAAACTTACAGCACTTTTCTTGACAAAACCCAATATTTTATTTTTCGATTTCACCTCTTAAAAATCACTTAAATTATTATCATTTTGGAGTTTACACAAAATCAGTGGATTCTTTGGGAATGTTTCTGCAACTATTACAACCAATTACATAAGGCAACAGGGGACACCACTTTGTTATAAAGCGTCTTTCCTGTTGCCTTTGTATTATATAATCACTCTTATTTTTGTACCCTTGCCGACTTCGCTTTGAAATTCGATCTTACCGCCGTGATATTGAACTGCGTGCTTAACAATAGAAAGGCCGAGCCCTGTACCGCCGGTTTCTTTTGAATGACTTTTATCTACACGGTAGAAACGCTCAAAAATTCGGGCGTGGTGTTCGGGGACGATACCAATACCGGTATCATCAACACAAATTACGGTGCTGCCATTTTCTTTGCGTATATCCACAGTGACCTTACCGCCGTCCACATTATAGCGGATTGCATTATCACACAAATTATAGATAATTTCATAAATATATCTGCGAACACCGCTTATCATACAACATTCACCCTTGATTTCGAGCGTGACATTCTTTTTAACAGCAACTGATGATAATGTATCTGCGACCTCTTTAGCGACATCTGCTACATCAAATTCTTCTGCTAACGGTGCATTGTTTTCATCAAGCTGTGATAAGCGGATAATATCATTGATAAGACTGACAAGCCTTGTGGCTTCGTTTTTAATATTTCCGATAAACCTTGCCGTGTCTTCCGGCTTTACAAGCCCGTTTTCTAAAAGTTCAGCACTTCCGATAATGGACTGCAAGGGGGTTTTGAGTTCGTGCGAAACATTTGCGGTAAACTCCTGGCGGTTTCGTTCAGCAAATGCTTTGTCGGTGATATCAAAACCTAAAATTACTGCACCGAGCGTTTTACCGCCCGACTCAATACGGCTTATGTCAAACTGATATTCATTGCCGTTTTTTTGCGCTCGAAATTCGCTGTGTTTACCATTAAGCGCATCATTGACCGCTTTACTCATTTCAATGCTTCTGTCAATGGTAAGAAAATCGCAGTTTGTTTTACTGTCTGTCACAGAGAATATGCGCTTCGCGGCTTGATTCATACTAAGTACCATTCCGTGTACATCGAGCAAAATAAGTCCCTCGTTCATTGATGATATTATCTGTTCAAACTCATCGGTTTTTTGTCGTAGGAGTTTGACTTGTTTTCCGATTTCCTTATGTTGCTTGCTGATTTTATAAAGGATGGGCGACAGTTCTTCGTATGTATCGTTTTCGGTCGGATGTTCAAGATCCAATTTGTTAAGAGGCTTGACAATGCCTTTTGCCATTCGGCGTGCAACTAAAACCGAAATAATTACCGCACAGGCAAAAATTATAATCATCGGAACAAGTGCATTGAGCAAAAGAGTAAATACCGAGTCAACAGATGTTGCAACACGAAGTACCGTCCCGTCAGTCAAACGATATGCACTGTAAAGCATTTTTTGCGTTAAGGTTTCGGAATAACGAGCACTTTCGCCGTAACCGCTGTCTATAGCTTCTGAAATTTCCTCACGGTCAATATGATTGTACATACTTATGGCATCAGCCTTGGAATCGAATAATACTTCGCCGTTTTCGTCCACCCAAGTGATTCGAAAATTATCGTCTGAAAGGTTTTCTAAATAATCTTTGCCGCTAAGTTCCACGCCTTTAACTGCAAGTGAAAGTTCTGATTTTAACTGCGCAGTCGTAAAGTTTTCAAAGTGGTCATAAAGCACTAATGTTACAACCGACAAACTGATTAGTAACACAGCGGTTGCAACAACTAAAATTGAACGGAAAATTTTTTTGGTCATTGTTTGTCCTCCAAACGATATCCTACTCCGATTACAGTTTTAATCTGTACTCCGGCATTGCCGAGTTTTCGTCTTAGTGTTTTAATGTGCATATCCACAGTACGCGTCTCACCCACATAATCCATACCCCAAATATCATTCATCAGTTTATCTCTTGAAAAGACAATGTCGGGATTTTTCATAAAGACACGCAAAATCTCAAACTCTTTATGTGTAAGTTCGATTTTTTCACCGTTCGCAATAACCGTATGTTCTTTTTCTTTAAGGATTATATCGCCAATCTTCAGCGCATCACCATCAGTTTGTGACTTACAACGACGGAGTACCGCTTTGACACGAGCAACCATTTCCATAACACCGAAAGGTTTAACAAGATAATCGTCCGCACCAAAATTGAGTCCTTCTATTTTATCCATTTCGGTACCTTTGGCGGTAGCCATAATAACAGGTATATCTTTATATTTTGATGAGGACCGCAGTTTTTTGAGTATTTCGATTCCGTCTTCACCCGGGAGCATAATATCAAGAATAATAAGCTCAGGCCTTTCAGTTTCGAGTGCTTGAAAAAAACTACAACCGTCTGCAAATCCCCGTGCTTTAAATCCGGTTGACTCTAATGTATAAACCTCAATGTCGCGGATGGTATTGTCGTCATCAACACACCATATCATACTTTAAACTCCTTTGTGTACACCTGTAACGGAAAATTCAACCCATTCTGCAATGTTTACTGCGTGATCGCCGATACGTTCAAAGTATTTTGCAATCATAAGCAGGTCGATTGCATATTCTCCGTCTGTCTGTGTTTGTGAAATCATTTTAATAAGCGTCTGCTTGACTTTACTAAAACAACTGTCAACAATATCGTCTTGCCTGTGGACAGATTTAGCAAGTTCCACATCCTGCTTTACATAAGCATCAATGCTGTCAGTCACCATTTTGCTTGTGGTTTTTGCCATTTGACGAAAACTGCTGAGTTCGCTTCCGCTTCTGCCGTTAAGGTAGGGAATAATCTCGGCAATATCCTCTGCTTGATCGCCAATGCGCTCCATATCAGTAATCATTTTAAGAGCGGCGGAAATTTGTCGCAAGTCTTTTGCAACAGGTTGTTGTTGTAAAAGCAGTTTTAAGCAAATAGACTCAATTTCTCTTTCCATTTCATCAATTTCGTGACCGTCAGCCCTAACTTTTTTCGCACTCTCCAAATCGCCTTCAAGCAATGCTTCTTCAGCAAGTTCAATAACGCGTTCGCACAGCGCACCCATTTCAATCATTTTTTTATTAAGCATTAAAAGCTGTTCATCAAATCTGTTTCTCATATATCAACCAAACCTTCCTGTAATGTAATCTTCGGTGTTCTTTTTCTTGGGGTTTGAGAACATTTCATTGGTATTGCCGTATTCCACAAGTTCACCTAAAAGGAAGAAAGCGGTTTTATCCGATATACGAACAGCCTGTTGCATATTATGGGTTACTATAATTATAGTATACTTCTTTTTAAGTTCATTTGCAAGGTCTTCTATTTTAGAAGTTGAAATAGGATCAAGTGCGCTTGTAGGTTCGTCCATTAAAATTACTTTAGGTTTTACGGCAAGTGCGCGGGCAATACAAAGTCTTTGCTGTTGACCGCCTGATAGACCGAGTGCCGACTTTTTCAGTCTGTCCTTGACTTCATCCCAAATAGCCGCACCTTTAAGTGATTCTTCTACAATCTCATCAAGTTTAACCTTGTTTTTGATACCGTGAGTACGCGGACCGTAAGCGATATTATCATAAATGCTCATAGGGAAGGGGTTGGGTTTTTGAAACACCATTCCGATATCTCTGCGCAGTTCGTTTACATCAACGCTTTTATCAAAAATATTGGTGCCGTTATAGCAAACTTTTCCCTCAATTTTCACACCGGGTATTAAATCGTTCATACGGTTGAGTGTTTTAAGAAAGGTGGATTTTCCGCAACCCGAAGGACCGATAAGTGCGGTGATGGTATTTTCTTCTATTTCGATATTAACATCTTTGAGAGCTTTGGAGGTATTATACCATAAATTTAAGTTATCTACTGTAATTATACTCATTTGTTTCTCCTTTTCTTGAAATACCAACCAACAAGGTCGGCTGTAAGGTTAATGATAAGTGTCAGCACCATTAAAATAGCGGCAATAGCAAAGGCAACCTCAAATTCGCCTTGTTCTTTTGCGTATACATAAAGCGCAACTGTAAGGGTAGCGCCTGAACTTGTCAGACCTTCAAAAATTCCGTTTAAAGCGTGGGCAAAACCTGCTGTGAAAAGAAGCGCCGCAGACTCACCTAATATTCTGCCGACTGAAAGAATACATCCTGTGAC
>JAXJSX010000106.1:0-7509 GCA_036309925.1 Acutalibacteraceae bacterium
GGCTATGGTTGAAACCAAAATTGACGATAACATCCGCGATTTCGCATATTCAATGCAGATGCAGGGACTTAGCATCGACCAGTATATGCAGTATGCTAACCTCACTCCCGAAGCTCTTCGTGAAAACTACAAAGAGCAGTCAGAAAAGCAGGTTAAGCTCCGTCTTGCACTCGAAAAGATTGCTACTGTTGAAGGTTTAGAGCCGACTGATGAAGATGTTGAAAATCAGTTTAAAGAGTATGCTGAAATGTACAGTATGGATGTAGACAAGGTTAAGGCTGCTATCCCTGTTGAAGAACTTAAAAAGGATTTAAGAGTCAAGAAAGCATCTGAGTTCGTTATTGAAAATGCTGATGTAACAGTTGTTGCACAAGCAAAACCCGTAAAGAAAACTGCTGCTAAAAAGACTACCGCAAAGAAGACCACCACAAAGAAATCTACTGCTAAAAAGGCTGAAGAAACCGAAGAAGCAGCACAGTAAGTTAAATATTATTTATTGTTTAAAACAGTTTTGGTGTGTTCATACTAAAACTGTTTTAAATGCATTAAAGAAAGGATTGATTTTATGGCACTCGTACCTTATGTCGTTGAACAAACCAGCCGCGGAGAACGCTCATATGATATTTTCTCCCGTCTACTTAATGACAGAATTATCGTCTTATCCGATGAGGTAAATGATGCTACTGCGAGCATTGTAATCGCTCAGCTCTTATTCCTTGAAGGCCAGGATTCAACAAAGGATATCAGTCTTTACATCAACAGCCCCGGCGGCTCAGTGTCTGCAGGCCTTGCAATCTACGATACAATGCAATACATCAAATGCGATGTATCTACAATTTGTATGGGCATGGCGGCTTCTATGGGCGCATTCCTTCTTTCAAGCGGTGCAAAGGGCAAGCGTTACGCTTTGCCGAATGCTGAAATTATGATTCACCAACCGCTCGGGCAGGCACGCGGTCAGGCAACTGAAATTCTCATCCACGCTGACCACATCAAACATACAAGAGATCGCTTGAATAAAATTCTTTCTGAAAACTGCGGTCAACCGCTTGAAATTATTGAGAAAGACACCGAGCGTGACAACTTTATGACAGCCGACCAGGCGGCTGAATACGGACTCATCGACAAAGTCCTTACAAGACGCTAACCGGAGGTAATTTATGTCTGACAACAACAGTCACGCACCGGTATGCTGTTCATTCTGCGGAAGTCCCGATGAGGCAGTAGAGCGTATGATTTCAGCTCCTAACGGAATTTATATCTGCGATAATTGTGTTCGACTTTGCTGCGAAATAATGGGACTTAACATCAACACCTTCAATTCTTCTGCGTCAACACGAGAAGACTTAGACGCTCAAATTATTGAGGGTATGAGCAAGACTCCGAGAGAACTCAAAGAGTATCTCGATGAATATGTAATCGGGCAAGATGAAGCAAAAAAAGCGCTTTGTGTTGCTGTTTACAATCATTATAAAAGAGTTTTTAACTGCAATACCGCTAATGATGTTGAACTCGGCAAATCGAATATCTTGCTTGTAGGCCCTACAGGTGTCGGCAAAACCCTGCTTGCACAAAGCCTTGCTAAAGCACTTGATGTTCCTTTTGCAATTACCGATGCTACAACGCTCACCGAGGCGGGCTATGTAGGCGAAGATGTTGAAAATATTCTTCTTCGTCTTATTCAGAACGCCGATTTTGATATTGAACGCGCGCAAATGGGGATCATCTACATCGACGAAATTGATAAGATTGCAAGAAAATCCGAAAACACATCAATCACCCGAGATGTCAGCGGCGAGGGCGTTCAGCAAGCACTGCTTAAAATCATTGAAGGCACAGTTGCTAATGTACCGCCGAGTGGCGGCAGAAAGCATCCGCAACAGGAGTTTATCCAAATTGATACATCGAATATCCTGTTTATCTGTGGCGGTGCGTTTGCGGGTATTGATAAAATCATTTCAAAGCGTGTTAATAAAAACACCGCTTTAGGCTTTGGCGCAGAACTCAAGTCTGAAAAGCAAAGTGAAGATGAACTGCTCCGTCAGATCACAGGTCAGGATCTTGTAAAGTTCGGCATTATTCCCGAACTTGTCGGCAGATTACCTGTTACCGCAACGCTCGATAACCTCACACAACAGGATTTAGTCAGGATTATGACCGAGCCTAAAAATGCTATCGTGAAGCAATATCAACGCCTTTTCCAAATGGATGGAATAAAACTCAAATTCAAAGATGATGCTTTGAGTGAAATTGCAAAACTAACCATCGAACGCAAAACGGGTGCACGAGGACTGCGTAGTATTTTCGAAAGTCTTTTGCAAGATGTAATGTTTGAAGTGCCGTCAGATAAAACTGTCAGCACCGTTACATTCACAAAAGACTGTGTTTTAAAAAACAAAAAACCGAGAATATCACACAGTATTCCCGAACCCGAAAAATTAGCACAATAATTAAAGCACACACGGGTAATATTTTGCCCGTGCGTTGCCATATAATAAATCAAATTAAAGGATACCAAATAATGAAATTTGAAAATGCAAAATTTGAGGCGGCATTCGGAAAAGCCTCGCAATTACCTAAATCTGATTTGCCTGAAATTGTATTCACCGGGAAATCAAATGTAGGCAAATCGTCGCTTATAAATAAAATTTTCAACCGAAAAGCTCTTGCTAAAGTCAGTTCAACTCCTGGTAAAACAGCAACCGTAAACTTCTATAATATGGGAGAAGCGCGTTTGGTTGACTTGCCGGGTTACGGCTACGCAAAGGTTTCAATGTCAGAACGCGAGCGTTGGAGTAAGTTGATGGACGGTTACTTTGCGGGCGAGAGGAACATCCCTCTTGTCGTTCAGCTTGTGGATATGCGCCACCCGCCTACAAAACTTGATTGCGATATGATGAACTTCCTCAAAACAGTTGAGTTACCGTTCGTAGTCGCGTTTACTAAATGTGATAAACTCAACAAAACTGAGCGTACAAAACGACTTGCTTCTATCGAGTCTGAACTTGATTTTCTCGGATTTACTCCCGAAATAATCCCTGTATCTTCGTCAAACGGCGAGGGAATTGAAACTTTAAAAGACTTTATTAAGGATTGTGTGAAGAATGAAGATGCTGAATGAAAATTTAAAAGTGAATGAAAACGGTCACCTTTTACTCGGGGGATGCGACACTGTACAACTTGCAAACGAGTATGGCACACCGCTTTATGTGTATGACGAAAACCAAATTGTAAATAATTGCAGAATGTTCAAAAACTCAATGGAGGAACATTACAACAACTCACTTGTAATCTACGCGAGCAAAGCGTTTAATTGTAAGGAAATGTGCAGGCTTGTAAATCGCGAGGGACTCGGTCTTGATGTAGTATCCGGCGGCGAACTTTATACCGCCAAGTCAGTAGGTTTCCCGATGGACAGAGTGTTTTTCCACGGAAATAACAAAACAAACGCCGAACTTGAACTTGCGCTTGACTACGGCGTTCACAGAATTGTCGTTGACAATCTTTACGAGCTTGAAAGACTCAATGACCTTGCGGCTAAAAAAGGCGTTGTTGCTGATATTATGATGCGTATTAAACCGGGTATCGACGCTCACACCCACGATTTTGTGCGTACCGGTCAAATTGACTCAAAATTCGGCTTTGCACTTGAAAACGGTGAGGCTTTTGAAGCGGTAAAACTCACAAAAGAATTTAAAAATATCAACCTTGAAGGCTTGCATTGCCATATCGGCTCGCAGATTTTTGATAACCAACCTTTCGTTGAAGCCGCGACTGTAATGCTCAACTTCTACAAAAAAATCAAAGATGAACTCGGTCTCACCCTTGCAGATTTAAATCTCGGCGGCGGTTTCGGAATTAAATATACCGAAAACGACACTCCGCTTGCATATGATCGCTATATGGGCGATGTCGCAAAAGCGGTACACGAATTTTGTGATAACAACGGTCTTGCTGTGCCGAGAATGTTAATCGAACCGGGCAGATCAATCGTCGGTGCAACCGGAGTTACACTCTATACAGTCGGCTCTGTAAAAGAAATTGAGAATGTCCGCAACTATGTCGCTATCGACGGCGGTATGACAGATAATCCTCGATATGCACTTTACAAATCCGAATACACCGTTGTGAATGCAACCAAAGCGGATAAAGAGTGCGACTATGTTGCAACCGTTGCAGGTAAATGTTGCGAAAGCGGTGACTTAATCGGCGAGCATATGTCGTTTGCAAAGCCCGACAACAACGATATTTTAGCGGTACTGTCAACAGGCGCATACAACTATTCAATGGCATCAAACTACAACAGAATACCGCGCCCCGCAGTTGTAATGTGTAAAGACGGCGAGTCGAGGATTATAATCAACCGTGAAAGCTATGAAGATATTATCAAAAACGACATTTAATTATTGCGTTTTTCTTCGATTTGTGGTAGAATAAACATAAACATTTACACAAGAGGTGATACGAATGTACAATTCGATTATATGGCTTGTTTTAACAATAGTTTTTGCATTAGTTGAAGCGGTTACACCGCAGTTGATATCCATTTGGTTTGCAGGCGGTGCGATTGTTGCATTTGTTACATCGCTGTTTAGAATTCCAATGTATGCCCAACTTGTCATCTTTGTTAGTGTGAGCGTTGTGTTACTGATTCTCACCCGACCTTTTGTAAAAAAGATGTTAAAGGTTGAACCTGAGGCGATGAATTCAGATGCAAAAATCGGAAGAATCGGCATTGTGACTGAGGATATCGATAATATCAAATCTATTGGTACTGTTAAACTTGACGGACTCGAATGGAGCGCGAAAAGTGCAAACGATACTTTAATTTTAAAGGATACACAGGTTAAAATCGTCGCCATTGAAGGCGTTAAACTTGTTGTTGAACCAAAATAAACTCGGAGGTATTGCAATGGAAGGAATTTTGTTAGTCGTTTTAGGCTTGGTTGTTTTTATTCTTATTGTTGTAATTTGCAATGTTAAGGTTGTACCGCAGGCAAAGTCATATGTTATTGAGCGACTTGGTGCGTATTACACCACTTGGGAAACAGGACTTCATGTTAAAATCCCGTTTGTTGACCGTATTTCAAAGGTTGTTTTGCGTAAAGAACAGGTTGCAGATTTTCCGCCACAGCCTGTTATCACTAAAGATAATGTAACAATTCAGATTGACACGGTTGTGTTTTTCCAAATTACAGATCCGAAACTTTACACATACGGTGTAGAAAATCCGATGCAGGCTATCGAAAATCTCACCGCTACAACCCTGCGTAACATTATCGGTGATTTGGAACTTGACAGCACACTCACTTCTCGTGATGTAATCAATTCACAAATCAGAATTATTCTCGACGAGGCAACAGACCCGTGGGGAATTAAAGTCAACCGCGTTGAACTCAAGAATATCGTTCCGCCAAGAGAAATTCAAGATGCTATGGAAAAGCAGATGAAAGCGGAACGAGAGAGAAGAGAGTCAATTCTTCGTGCAGAGGGTGAAAAACGCAGTCAAATTCTTGTTGCTGAAGGCAGAAAAGAATCCCAAATTCTCGAAGCGGAGGCAGAAAAAGCAGCGGCAATTCTCAAAGCCGAGGCTGTAAAAGAAGCTAAAATCAAGGAGGCAGAGGGTGAAGCGCTCGCTATCCGTAAGGTGCAGGAGGCAACTGCGGACAGTATCAAACTTCTCAATGAATCCGCACCTACTCAAAATGTTATTGCATTGCGTAGCCTTGAAGCGTTCTCCGCTGCGGCTGACGGTAAAGCCACAAAAATCATCATTCCGTCCGAAATACAGAGCCTTGCAGGACTTGCTGTTTCTGCAAAGGAAATTTTCAATGCGGATGATGCACAATAGTAATTATTACTGCGACTGTTTTGCGGCCGCAGTTTTAATCTTATCGTTTTAAAGTATACTTGAAAGGACGATCAAAAGTATGAAAAAAGTAGCAGTTATTATGGGGTCAAAAAGTGACCTGCCGGTTGTGTCTAAAACAATCGCAAAACTTAAAGAATACGGTGTTCCGTACGAAGCACATGTAATGAGTGCGCACCGCACACCCACACAGGCGGCAGAATTTGCATCTAAAGCTCGTGACAACGGGTTTGGTGTCATCATTGCGGCAGCAGGTAAAGCAGCACATTTAGGCGGTGTTTTAGCCGGTCACTCAACTTTGCCCGTAATCGGAATCCCTGTTAAATCTTCAACTTTTGACGGACTTGATGCACTTTTAGCAACCGTTCAAATGCCGTCAGGCGTACCTGTTGCAACAGTAGCAGTAGACGGTGCGGAAAATGCCGCATTGCTCGCAATTCAAATGCTGTCACTGTCTGACGATACACTCGCAGAGAAACTCAAAACAGCAAAAGTAAAAATGGAAGAGGGCGTTCTTTTGGCAGATAAACAACTGCAGGAAGAACTCGAAACCCTTTAAAAATAGGAGGAAGTAAAATGGAAAGTTTTTCACAAAGTTATAAAGATGCCGGTGTTGATGTAACCGCAGGATATAAAGCGGTTGAACTTATGAAATCGCACATTAAGCGTACAATGAACAGCGGTGTTTTAACCGGTATCGGCGGTTTCGGCGGTCTTTTTGAGCCGAACATCAAGGATATGAAACGCCCTGTATTGGTTTCAGGTACCGACGGTGTCGGCACTAAACTCAAACTCGCATTTTTGCTTGATAAACACGATACAATCGGTATTGACGCTGTCGCAATGTGTGTTAATGATGTTATTTGTTGCGGTGCGGCACCGCTATTTTTCCTTGACTATATTGCGGTTGGTAAGAATATTCCCGAGAAAGTTGCAACAATCGTTTCAGGTATTGCTGACGGTTGCGTTCAGTCAAACTGCGCATTAGTCGGCGGCGAAACCGCAGAAATGCCCGGTTTTTATCCTGTTGACGAATACGATGTCGCAGGCTTCTGCGTAGGTATGGTCGATTACGACAAAATCATTGACGGAAGTAAACTCAGCGACGGTGATGTACTTGTTGGTTTGAAATCTTCAGGTGTTCATTCAAACGGTTTTTCACTTGTCAGAAAAGTTTTCGATATCAATGAAACCACCATTCATAATACATATGATGAACTTTCAGCACCACTTGGCGAAACACTTCTCACCCCTACAAAAATTTATGTTAAACCTATGCTTGAAATCATCAAAGAATGTGATGTTCACGCGATTTCTCATATTACAGGCGGCGGTTTCTATGAAAACATTCCGAGAATGCTCGGTGACAACACCCGTGCCGTAATCGAAAAATCAGCAGTTCCCGTACTCCCGATTTTCAACTGCATTCAGCGTGTCGGCAACATTCCCGAACGCGATATGTTCAACACCTTTAACATGGGCGTTGGTATGAGCGTTGTAGTTGCTAAAGAGGATGCAGAGCTTGCACTCAAGATCCTTCGCGATAACGGTGAGGACGCATACCTTGTAGGTGAAATAATCGCCTCCGAGAACAAGGTTGAGCTTATATGAGTAACAAAATAAAGATAGCCGTTCTCGTA
>JAXJSX010000107.1:0-2606 GCA_036309925.1 Acutalibacteraceae bacterium
ATCCAGTAGAGATACCACAGGAATCTTTATAGACTATAGCCACCAATCCTATTGTCCATGATTCACAACAGTTTTCCGAGGCAAGCTCAAAAGTAACGATGCTTTTTCCATGTAGTTAGCGTGCAAATCTTCTGCACCCATCTGCACACCATCTACACACCCAGCAACTATCTGTATATAAGGACTTTACAGCAACAGTGCAGATGTGCAGATTTCTTTTAAAAACACAGTAAATAGTATTAAAAGGGATTTTGAAGCCCTTAGGTCACAAGTATTGTATCAAGAATTTAGTCTGAAATTATTGATAAGTTGTCCGCAATGCTAATCATACGCATATTCCCCATTCTTGTTTACAAAACTACGTGCAATGTCATATGCTGTCTGGTAATCGTGTTTAGTATTCTGGTAATACCACCAAGCATTGCGTATAACTGTATAAATTCCACGTTCGCCATTTTCCCCAAATGGAGTACCGTATGTCGTAAGTATGCCGTTATTATTAAATAGATTTTGTAATTCTTTACCACTCATCACTAAATTGTGTGCTTAAAAATTCTTCTTTAGTGAAAAAAATATTCAATACTTCAAGCAATGAATTTGCGGTCATATTTTCGGGGAGATTTAACGATTTAAGCAGTGCGAGCCGTTTTTGTGCGGAATTAGGTCTGCCCGAAAGTCCGAGTTCAAATAAATCGGCTTTTGTGATTTCCCCGCCCGACTTCACACTTTCTGTTGATGTCACACCCGCGCGTTTGAGCGCAGTCAAAATCACATCTTTCGGCACGCCCTCAACGCCAAGTTTACCCTCTTTGGACGAATGTGCCTTTCTGCGTTCTTTACCGAAAATATCAGGAATATACACATTCAAAATCCGCCCCGACTTTACACTCCCGCAGATTTTCTTGCGAATCATAAACCCCGCAGAATCCGAGTCAGTCATAATTATTATCCCCCGCTTTTGTGCGAGTGACTTAATAAGTGCCATCTTTTCACGGTTCTTAAAAATTCCGAAACCGTCTGTGGTGATTATCGGCGCATCAATTATTGATTTGAGTTTGATTTTATCATATTTTCCCTCAACAATTACCGCCTGTTTGAGTTTAATCAATATACTTCTCCTTTGATAATGCCGATAAGACCGAGTACCGCCGACTCAAGTGCAAGTCTGCGGTCAAATCCCGTGGATTTCAGTTTCAAATCGGTTTGCAACAGCAGATTTAAACAGTCCCTTTGTGCTTTGCGCGATAATCTTTGTGAGAGTGAACGCGCGTTTTGAAGTCGGAACAAAACATTTTTCGGGTATCCGAAATCAGCGGCAATATCAGCCGGTGCAACACCGCTTTCGAGTGCCGCAGACACCCTGTAAATGTCGATGAACGCAGAAGTCATCACCGCCGCAATCATCGACGGCTGAACCCCCGAAAACAATAAGGAATTCATTATTTCAAGTGACTTTTCTGCATTTTTTCGGGTGATCTCTTTGGTTAAATCGAAGATTTTCGCATTCTGCGTTTTCGCACAGATTTTATCAACATCTTCCTTTGTTAAATACCCGCCCCGACCTTTAAATCTGCACAACTTATCTGCCTCGTTTTTGAGAATATTAAGGTCCTGCGAGCAAACTTCAATCATATAATCGACAACACTTACATCTGCCCTGACATCTCTGCGTGCACAATAGTCGCGTATTGCAGACCGCAACTGAGCGGGACTTTTATGTCCTAAATCAAGTGTCGCCCCGACTTTATTCACCGCACTTATCAGCGTATTCCACTTTTCAGGCTTTTTGTAGTTTATCTCAAACGCTGTTTGATATATTATAAAACACACCGTATCAGGCAGATTTTTATTCATCTCACAAATGCGTTTACGGTCGTTGTCGTTCATTTTATGATAACTCAAATTTGTGATGATAACACACCGCTTTTGCGACATCACAGGAAAACGGATAAGTTCGTCTTGCAAAACATCCAAAGCGGTATCTTTACCGTCGAGGTCAGCCAGATCAAATTCCGCCATACCGCTGTTGATACACGCATTTTTAATTTTATCGCAGTATTTTTTCTTTAAATAACCGTCTTCACCGATAATCAAATACACCCTTTCGAGCGTATTCGCACTAATCTGCTTTTTCACAGCACTTTCATCAATCAACGGCATAATATCACCCCTTTTCAGATTATTATACCACACCGAAAAAATTTTGTAAAGGGATTGAAATTGTGAGAAAAATGTGGTATCATATTTTTGCGCAGGGGACGGCACCCATCATAAAAAACAGACGCACAATTTACAATAAAGGGGATGACACCCATCGAAAAAAACATTATTGTTGTAGATGAATTTGGTAAAGAATATGAGGCTACCTACTTAAAAAGGGCAAAAGGTCTTGTTAAATCCGGCAGGGCACGCTTCATTACTAACAACAAAATATGTATGCTGTGTCCGCCAAATAATACGGAGGACAAAACTATGAGTGATACAAAATACACACTTGACTACTGTTTAGAGCAGATTGAAAAAATCAGAGAGCAGGCGGAATATCTCAATAATGTTATCTCAGAACTCGGCAAAGCAGTGCCGGTAAGTCCGGATGATAATCGTGC
>JAXJSX010000108.1:0-2847 GCA_036309925.1 Acutalibacteraceae bacterium
CATTATACACCGTAATTGAAATATTGTCAAGAAAAATCGCAAAATTTTTAATTTTTAAAAAAATTTGAAAAAAGGGGTTGACAAAACATTTCAGTGAGAGTATAATAATGCTTGTAAAGGCAAAGGCGTCTTTGAAAATGACTATACAGGCGCTGTTTTGTCCTCGTAAACTATTAAATGTGTTAAAAGGCAAAGGCGTCTTTAAAGGTTATGATAAATACCCTTAAAGGCGTTTTTTCACATTAAGGAGGAAACAGAAATGTCATATGTTGACGAAGTGCTTGATCAGGTAATCAAGCAGAATCCTGCAGAACCTGAATTCCATCAGGCTGTCAAAGAGGTACTTAACTCACTTCGCCCGGTTGTAGATGCAAACGAGGAGAAGTTCAGAAGAGATGCACTGCTCGAAAGAATTGTAAACCCCGAAAGACAGATCAAATTCAGAGTTCCGTGGATCGACGATAACGGCCAGGTTCATGTAAACACCGGTTACCGTGTACAGTTTAACAGTGCTATTGGTCCTTTCAAAGGCGGTTTAAGATTACACCCCTCAGTAAACCTCGGTATTATTAAATTCTTAGGTTTTGAGCAGATCTTCAAAAATTCACTTACCGGTCTTCCTATCGGTGGCGGTAAGGGCGGTTCGGACTTTGATCCGAAAGGCAAATCAGACAGAGAAATTATGTCATTCTGCCAAAGTTTTATGACAGAACTTAGCAAATACATCGGCGCTGACACAGACGTTCCCGCAGGCGACATCGGTACAGGTGCTCGTGAAATCGGCTATATGTTCGGTCAGTACAAAAGACTTAAAGGCGTATTTGAAGGCGTGCTCACAGGTAAGGGCTTGTCTTACGGTGGCTCTTTAGCAAGAACAGAGGCTACAGGTTACGGTTTGGTTTACATCACCGAAGAAATGCTTAAATGCCACGGCGATAGCATCAAAGGCAAGACAGTTTTAGTTTCAGGTGCAGGTAATGTTGCAACTTACGCTATCCAGAAAGCTCATCAGCTCGGCGCAAAAGTTGTTACAGCATCAGACTCTACAGGCTGGGTATACGATCCCGACGGAATTGATTTGGATGCACTCAAAGAAATCAAAGAAGTCCGCCGTGAGCGTCTTACAGAATATAAGAAGTACAGACCTAATTCAGAATACCACGAAGGTAAGGGCGTTTGGAGCGTTAAAGCAGATGTTGCACTTCCTTGCGCTACCCAGAACGAACTTGATCTTGAAGATGCAAAAATGTTGGTTGCAAACGGCGTTAAGACTGTTGCAGAAGGCGCAAATATGCCGACTACATTAGAAGCAACCGAGTATCTCCAGGAAAACGGTGTATACTTCATTCCCGGCAAGGCTGCAAATGCCGGCGGTGTTGCAACATCAGCACTCGAAATGTCACAGAACAGCGAAAGACTCAGCTGGTCGTTTGAAGAGGTTGACTCAAAACTCCAGGGCATTATGGTTAACCTTTATCACAATATCGACCAAGCGGCAAAAAAATACGGTTTTGAAGGAAACTATGTTGTCGGTGCAAACATTGCAGGCTTTGAAAAAGTCGTAGATGCAATGAACGCACAGGGCATCATCTAATAATTATTAAGCAAGGCAAAGGCGTCTTTAATGAAACTGATCATTAAAGCAGTCTTTGCCTTTATTTATTTAGCAAAGGGGAATTATTATGGGAACAGTATCTGAGTATTTTGGAAGTTTGGTTTTCGATGACAGAGTAATGAAAGCCACTTTATCAGCAAAGGTGTATCAATCCCTGAAAAAAACTATTGATGAAGGCGCACAGCTCGACTTGAGCGTTGCCAATGCTGTGGCAATCGCAATGAAAGATTGGGCTATTTCCAACGGGGCAACACATTACACCCACTGGTTCCAGCCTCTCACCGGCATCACCGCTGAGAAGCACGACAGTTTTATCTCTCCGTCACCTGACGGCGGTGTAATTATGGAGTTTTCCGGCAAGGAACTCATCAAGGGTGAACCCGACGCATCGTCATTCCCATCAGGCGGACTTCGCGCTACTTTTGAAGCAAGAGGATACACCGCGTGGGATCCTACATCTTATGCGTTTATCAAGGGTAAGACCTTATGTATTCCTACCGCTTTCTGTTCATACGGTGGCGAGGCGCTTGATAAAAAGACTCCGCTTCTTCGCTCAATGGAAGCGCTTAATAAGCAAGCACTTCGTATTCTGCGTCTGTTTGGTAACACCGCTGCAAAGTGTGTCAGATCATCAGTCGGTCCTGAACAGGAATACTTCCTTGTAACACAGGAAATGTATGAACAACGCCCCGACCTTCGTTTCACAGGCCGCACTTTATTCGGCGCAAAGCCTCCTAAAGGTCAAGAAATGGACGACCACTACTTCGGCGTTATTAAACCGAGAGTTGCTGCTTATATGCAAGAACTCAACGATGAACTTTGGAAGTTGGGTATTTTAGCCAAGACCGAGCATAACGAGGTCGCTCCCGCACAGCACGAATTAGCCCCCATTTACACTACTACAAATATTGCAACCGACCACAATCAAATCACAATGGAGATTATGCAAAAGGTTGCGAGCCGACACGGATTGGTTTGCTTGCTCCACGAAAAACCGTTTGCAGGAGTTAATGGCAGCGGTAAACATAACAACTGGTCGATTGCAACTGATGCAGGTCAAAATCTGCTTTCCCCGGGCGAAACTCCATATGAAAACGCACAGTTCCTCCTATTTTTGTGCGCTGTTATCAAAGCGGTTGACGACTATCAGGATCTTTTGCGTATTTCGGTAGCAACTGCGGGCAACGACCATCGACTCGGCGCAAACGAAGCACCTCCTGCAGTCGTTTCCA
>JAXJSX010000109.1:0-1736 GCA_036309925.1 Acutalibacteraceae bacterium
ATCAAACCAGAGCGCGAGCGCGAAAAAATTTGCACAAGCCAAAAGGTTCAATAAGTACAAACCCCAACGCGAGGCCGAAGGCTAAGCTAAAATTCTAATCAGTGTAAATTACGCGTTGGAAAAAACAAAAACGGCCCTGTGATAAGGACCGTTTTATAATTACTCTGCAATAGCGTCTTTAAAAGCCTTACCTGCTTTAAAAGCGGGAACTTTTGATGCAGCGATTTCAATCTTTTCTTTTGTTCTCGGATTAAGACCGGTTCTTGCGCCGCGTTCGCGAACTTCAAATGTACCGAAACCAACAACCTGAACTTTTTCACCTGCTTTGAGTGCATCAATAACAGATTCGATTACAGCAGCAACTGCTATGTCAGCGTCCTTTTTTGAAAGTCCTGCTTTTTCTGCAACAGCATTTACTAATTCTGTCTTATTCATTTGTGTATACCTCCATTTTTATTTTATATTAACGGGTTCGCCCGCTAAAACCTTTCATCTTTCTTAACTTCGTTCCACAACTTATCAAGTTCTTCAGGCGACATTTCATTCATCACATTGCCTGCCTGGTTGCATTTATTCTCGACTGCTTCAAATCTGCGGATAAATTTCTCGCAACCGTTATATAACGCCTGTTCGCTGTCAATTTTTGCAAACCGTGCAACATTAACGCACGAAAACAGCAAATCTGAAAGTTCATCGGAAATCTTTTCTTTATCGCCGATTTCAACAGCCTCTCTTACTTCGCTTAGTTCTTCCTCGATTTTAGATAGCGGTCCTTTAATATTATCCCAATCGAAGCCGGCTTTTGCGGCACGCTTTTGGAGTTTCTGCGCACGCATAAGTGCAGGAAATGCTGTGGGGACGCTTTTTAAAGTATCTGTAAAACTTTTCTGTTGTTTCTCGACCATTTTGATTTTGTCCCAATTATCCAGCACCTTTTCAGCAGTATCAGCCTTGACATCTCCAAAAACGTGAGGATGACGAAGTATCAACTTTTTGCAAACACCGTCAGCGGCAGCATCCAAATTGAAACCGCCCTGTTCCTCAGACAAAACGCTGTGGAATACGACTTGCAAAAGCAGATCACCAAATTCCTCACACATATCAACATCGGAATTTCTATCGATAGCGTCTGCGGCTTCATATGCTTCTTCTAATAAATCGTTGCGGATGCTTTGATGGGTCTGCTCTCTGTCCCACGGGCAACCCTGTTCGCTTCGTAAAATTCTGACAATTTCCAAAAGGTCAGGCACGGTATAACTCTCTTTAAAATTGAATTCCATAACCGTAACCTCCCAAAACGCAAACTATATCTATTTTAACCCAAAAGTTTAAATTTTTCAAGTACTTTTGCAATTTTTTCTCCTTTAGGGAGTAATTTTATATCTTCTTTTGTCAGCGTTTTTAGTGCAAATAGCACAAAAATATACACAATTCCACCTAAAGTTACAGAAATAGCGGTTGACACTACAAGTGAGAGTCCTAAATTGCCAAACAGCGTTGATGTCGCACCTGCGGTTATCATACACAAAATACCTGAGATAGCGGGCTTGCCCAGCGTCCCCCATAGATTTGGCATTACGCCCGAATGGCGCATTAGTGAGGTGAGGTTCAAGGTGACGATTACTGTATAGCACGCAAGTGTCGAATACGCCGCTCCGACGATGTTAATTTCTGGGATACCGACTAAAATCGCATTGAGTGTGACTTTTGTGGCGACACCAATCAGCACATTTCTC
>JAXJSX010000110.1:0-7302 GCA_036309925.1 Acutalibacteraceae bacterium
CCGCTATTGACTGTATCGCAGACGATCCCCGCCCGTCGTATCAGAGCGATGACCGTGTGTACAGTATGCGGTTTTGTGATGTTGATATTCATTTTAAAGTGGAAAATGAAACGGCAAAAATCATAGATATTAGTTAAAAACTCCGACTTTTAAAAAGCCGGAGTTTTTGTCAAATTTCATCAAGTGCTTGCTGTACAGCAGTAGCTAACTGATCGGGGCAGGAAGTACCTCTCATACCGCAACAAACACCCGAAAGTCTTTTTACGACTTCTTCGGCCTTCATACCTTCAGCGAGTTTGGATAAACCCTGTGTGTTACCGTTGCAACCGCCCATAAACGCAACATTGCGGATGTATCCGTCATCGTCAATGTCAAATGTAATCATACGCGAGCAAACGCCTTGCGGTTTGTATGTGAAAGTCATAACTTATTCTCCATTCTGATTAGTGACAATGTCCGTCCTCACAAACAGGGATCTTACCGACAATCGGTTCGGGATCAATACCCTGACGGGTGTAATAGTCCGAGATTGCCGCTTTGATTGACTGTTCAGCGAGTACCGAACAGTGAATTTTATGTGCGGGCAGGCCGCCGAGTGCCTCAACAACCGCCTTATTTGACAGTTCAAGTGCCTCGCTGATAGTCTTGCCTTTAATCATTTCGGTTGCAATAGACGAAGTTGCAATCGCTGAACCGCAACCGTAAGTCTTAAACTTAACATCTGTGATTACATCATTGTCAACCTTGATATACATTTTCATAATATCGCCGCATTTTGCGTTACCTACCTCGCCGATACCGTCGGCATTCTCGATTTCACCGACATTTCTCGGATTTGCAAAATGCTCCATAACCTGTTCTGTATACATTATCTATTCTCCTTTACTATTCTTTCCCAAAGCGGTGACATTGAACGCAAACGCTCAACGATTGGGGGTAATTTTTCTAAAATATAATCAATATCATCTTCTGTTGTATTTTCATTTATGCTGATACGCAGTGAACCGTGTGCGATTTCGTGAGGAAGTCCGAGTGCGAGCAACACGTGGCTCGGATCGAGTGAACCCGATGTGCACGCAGAACCCGATGATGCACAAATACCGTTCATATCAAGTAACAAGAGTAAACTTTCACCCTCGATACCCTCAAAGCAGAGATTTGCATTACCGCACAAACGGCTGTTTCTGTCGCCGTTGAGGCGTGAACGCTCGATTTTCAGCGCACCGTCAATGAATTTATTGCGAAGTGCGGTGACTTTCTCGATTTTTGACTGTAAATTTTCAGTGCAAAGTTCCATCGCTTTGCCAAGTGCCGCAATAGATGCAATGTTTTCAGTACCTGCTCTGCGGCCGCGTTCCTGCGCACCGCCGTCAATTAAATTCGCAACTGCAATACCTTTGCGGATGTAGAGAAGTCCTACGCCTTTGGGAGCGTGAATTTTATGTCCCGACACCGACAGCATATCAATGTTCATTGCCTTGACATCTATCTCTACATTGCCGATTGCCTGTACCGCATCAGTATGGAAGACAATACCTTTTTCGCGACAGATAGCGCCGATTTCAGCGATAGGCTGGATAGTGCCGATTTCGTTATTTGCGAACATAATTGTGACTAAACCTGTGTCTTCACGGATAGCGGACTTGAGTTCGTCAATGTCGACTAAGCCGTTTTCGTGAACAGGCAAAAGTGTAATTTCAAAGCCTTGCTTTTTCATATAATCGAGTGTATGGAGTACTGCGTGATGTTCAAAAGTGGTGGATATAATATGATTTTTACCCTTTTTGCGCATAAGGTCTGCCATACCCTTGATTGCCCAGTTGTCAGATTCAGATCCGCCCGATGTAAAGAAAATCTCTCTTTGCTCAGCGTTTATTGCCTTTGCACATTGTGCGCGAGCAGTATCAATTACCATCTGCGACTTGCCGCCGAGTTCGTACAGGCTCGACGGATTACCGTAGATTTTGAGTGTGTCTATCATTACTTGCATAACAGGAGCGGAAATTTCGGTAGTTGCCGCATTGTCAGCATATACAAAGCGTTTTTCCATTGTATACAATTCTTCCAATCTCTAAAATCTATCGGAATTATTCTTTCCGACTAAATATATAATATACCATTTTAGTATAGTTTTCAACCCCTAATACGCAATTTTCTCAAATTTTTTTGAAATTTTGAAATATTTAAAATAATAATTAGCAGGCTTATAACCATAAAAAATATTTGATAAAAAATAAAAAATATGTAGAAATTTATATGTATATATGTTATAATGTATACAAGCGGTTAGAGGGTAGATTGGTATATTTTTAACAATCTGAAATAACCGTCAAAAGATAATCGAAAGTGAGGAGCAATGAAATGAAAAAACGCAAAAGCAGCCTCCCGTTCAACGGTACACCTGAACAGGAAAAGCAACTTATGGCTGTGATTGAAAAGCATAAGAGCGAAAAAGGCGCACTTATGCCGGTTATGCAGGAAGCTCAGGAAATTTACGGTTATCTGCCGATTGAAGTTCAGCAGATGATTGCAAACGGCCTTGAAGTTCCTGTTGAGGAGGTATACGGCGTATCTACCTTCTATTCACAGTTTGCGCTCACACCTAAGGGTGAGTATAAAATTTCTGTTTGTTTAGGTACTGCTTGCTATGTTAAGGGCGCACAGGCTGTATTTGACAGAATTTCCGAAAAACTCGGAATCGGCGCAGACGAATGTACTGCAGACGGTAAGTTTTCGCTTGAAGCGTGCCGTTGCATCGGCGCTTGCGGTCTTGCACCGGTAATGACCATCAACGATGAAGTTTACGGCAGACTTGAAGCTAAAGATGTTGATGACATTCTTGCAAAGTATATGTAATCAAAAATGAAAGAGTTGTCGTTAAATCTCCTTGACATTGCACAAAATTCACTCACAGCGGGTGCTGACCTTGTTGAGATAGGAATTTTGGTTGACGAACAAAAGGACACATTGACTATATACATAAAAGACAACGGTTGTGGGATGACACCCGAGCAGGTTCAGTCGGTAACTGACCCGTTTTTCACAACGCGTACAACGCGCAAAGTAGGTCTTGGTATACCGCTGTTCAAACTTGCAGCACAGCAGACGGGCGGAGACCTTGAGATTGAATCGCAAAAGGGAGTCGGCACTAAAACTACTGCGTGGTTTACACTGTCGAGCATCGACAGAATGCCGCTGGGTGACTTAAAAGGCACCATCACCGTTCTTATCAGAATGAACCCTCAAACCGACTTTTTGTATATTGAGCAGTTAAACGATAAAAAAATGGAGATTGATACTCGAACATTCAGGGAAATACTCGGAGATGTCCCGCTTGACGATCCCGATGTAATGGAATGGATTTCCGGTTTTTATGATGAAAACAGTCCCCTGATAAACACAACTTATTAGAAAGGATTTTTGCTATGAAGTCACTTGAAGAATTAAAAGCAATCCGCGACAAAGCAAAGGGTGGTCTTGCAGTAAGAGACGAAACCGATGCACAGACTAAAATCGTTGTAGGTATGGCAACTTGCGGTATCGCAGCAGGCGCACGCCCTGTACTCAACGCATTTTCAGATGAAATTATCCGCCGCGGTCTTAAAGATGTTATGGTAAAGCAGACAGGCTGTATTGGCATCTGCCAGTTTGAACCGGTTGTTGAAGTATTCCAGTCCGGTAAAGAAAAAGTAACATATGTCAAAATGACAGCTGAAAAAGTTGCTGAAATCGTTACAGAGCACATTGTAAACGGCAGACCTGTAACAAAATACACCATCGGTGCAGAAAATTAAGGAGGAAACCAAATGTATCGTTCACAAGTATTGATTTGTGGTGGTACCGGTTGTACATCTTCTCATAGTATGAAAATTGCGGAAGCAATGGAGAAGGAAATCAAAGCCAACGGCCTTGAAAACGATGTAAATGTCGTTAAAACAGGTTGTTTCGGTCTTTGCGCACTCGGCCCCATTATGATCGTATATCCGGAAGGTAGTTTTTATTCAAGAGTAACAGTTGACGATGTAAAAGAAATCGTTGAAGAACATCTTGTCAAAGGCAGAATTGTTAAAAGACTTCTTTATGATGAGACAGTCACCGAAACCGATGAGGTTAAATCGCTCAACGAAACCGCTTTCTACAAAAAGCAGAAGCGTGTTGCACTTCGTAACTGCGGTGTTATTGATCCCGAAAACATCGAAGAATACATTGCACGCGATGGTTACGCAGCACTCGGTAAAGTTCTCACCGAAATGAAACCCGAAGATGTTATCCAGACTCTCCTTGATTCAGGTCTTCGCGGTCGTGGCGGCGGCGGATTCCCGACAGGTTTAAAATGGAAATTTGCAGCAGCAAACCAGGCTGATCAGAAATATGTAGCTTGTAACGGTGACGAAGGCGACCCCGGTGCATTTATGGACCGTTCAATCCTCGAAGGCGACCCGCACGTTGTACTTGAAGGTATGGCTATCGCAGGTTACACTATCGGCGCAAATCAGGGCTACATCTATGTTCGTGCTGAATATCCGATCGCTGTAAAACGTCTTGAAATCGCTATTAAACAGGCTTACGAATACGGCCTTCTCGGTAAAAACATTTTCGGCACCGGTTTCGACTTTGATATCGAACTTCGTCTTGGTGCAGGTGCGTTTGTTTGCGGTGAAGAAACAGCTCTTATGACTTCAATCGAAGGTCACAGAGGCGAACCGCGTCCGCGTCCGCCGTTCCCGGCAGTTAAAGGTCTTTTCGGCAAACCCACAATTCTCAACAATGTTGAAACTTGGGCAAATGTTCCGCAAATCATCTTAAACGGTGCTGAGTGGCACGCTTCAATGGGTACTGAAAAATCAAAGGGTACAAAAGTATTCGCACTCGGCGGTAAAATTAAGCACACCGGTCTTGTTGAAATCCCGATGGGTACAACGCTTCGTGAAGTTATCGACGAAATCGGCGGCGGTATCCCCAACGGCAAAAAGTTTAAGGCAGCTCAGACAGGCGGCCCGTCAGGCGGATGTATCCCGGCTGAACATTTTGATATTCCGATCGACTACGATAACCTTATCTCCATTGGTTCAATGATGGGTTCAGGCGGTCTTATCGTAATGGACGAAGACGACTGTATGGTTGACATCGCAAAATTCTTCCTTGAATTTACAGTTGACGAATCCTGCGGTAAATGTACACCTTGCCGTGTAGGTACAAAGCGTTTGTTGGAAATCCTCACAAAGATCACAGAAGGTAAGGGTACACTCGAAGACATCGACAAGATGGAAAAACTGTGCTACTACATCAAAGACAACGCACTTTGCGGTCTTGGTCAGACAGCACCGAACCCTGTTCTTTCAACTCTTAAATTCTTCCGTGATGAATACATTGCTCACGTTGTAGACAAAACCTGCCCTGCAGGCGTCTGCAAAAAACTCACAAAATATGTTATTGAAGAAGACAAGTGTAAAGGCTGTACACTTTGCGCTCGTAACTGCCCTGTCGGTGCTATTTCCGGTAAAGTTAAAGAAGCACACGTTATCGACCAGGATAAGTGCATTAAGTGCGGTGTCTGCGCTGACTCTTGTAAGTTCAAGGCAATCATTAAGAAATAGGAAAGGAGCTTGAAATTATGATTAACTTAAAAATTAACGGTATGGATGTTAGTGTACCGGAAGGCTCCACTATTTTAGAGGCTTGCCGTTCAATCAACATCGAAATCCCGACACTTTGCTATATGAAGGAAATCAACGCTATCGGCGCTTGCCGTATCTGCGTTGTAGAAGTTAAAGGCGCAAGAAGTTTGGTTACTGCTTGTGTATACCCCGTAAACGAGGGTATGGAAGTGTTCACAAACACTCCGAGAGTATTAAACGCTCGCAAGAACACACTCAAAATGATTCTTTCAACTCACAACCGTTCTTGCCTTAGCTGTGTTCGTTCAGGTAACTGTGAATTACAGACACTGTGTACTGAATACGGCATTGAAGATGCAGGCGAATTTGACGGTGCATTCCCCGAAGCAATCTTCGATTCATCATCAGCACATATGGTTAGAGATAACTCTAAATGTATTCTTTGCCGTCGTTGTGTTGCTGCTTGTAAAGAGCAACAGGTTGGCGTTATCGGCGCTAACGACCGTGGTTTTGATACACATATCAGCTGTGCATACGATATGAACCTTGCTGAAGTTGACTGTATTTCTTGCGGTCAGTGTATCGTAAACTGCCCGACAGGCGCACTTCACGAGAAAGACAATACCGCTGAAGTTTACGAAGCACTTGCAGATGAAAGCAAGTATGTTGTTGTTCAGACTGCTCCTGCAGTTCGTGCAGCACTCGGCGAAGAATTCGGTATGGAAATCGGTACAGATGTTGAAGGTAAAATGGTTGCGGCTCTGCGCAGACTCGGTTTCAATAAAGTATTTGATACCAACACAGCGGCTGACTTTACAATCATTGAAGAGTCAAACGAACTTATCGACCGTGTGAAGAACGGCGGAGCACTCCCGCTTATCACATCCTGCTCACCCGGTTGGATTAAATATTGCGAATATCATTATCCCGAACTTCTCCCGAATGTATCAAGCTGTAAATCACCGCAACAGATGTTCGGTGCGCTCACTAAAACTTGGTACGCAGAGAAAAACGGCATTGATCCTAAAGACATCGTTGTTGTATCAGTTATGCCCTGTACTGCTAAGAAGTTTGAAATCGGAAGAGATGATCAGTCTGCATCAGGCGTTGCTGATGTTGATATTGCTATCACTACCCGCGAACTCGCACTTATGATTAAGAGAATGCACATCAACTTCACAGACCTGCCCGACGAACAGTTCGACAACCCGATGGGTGAATCCACAGGTGCGGCTGTTATCTTCGGTGCTACCGGTGGCGTTATGGAAGCAGCACTTCGTACAGCAGTTGAAACAATCACAGGCGAAACTATCGCTGATGTTGATATCAAAGCAGTTCGTGGTACTGAACCTGTTAAAGTTGCTGAAATGAAAGTCGGCGACCTCGATGTTAAAGTCGGCGTTGCATCAGGCATCAAAGGAGCTAAAGAATTGCTCGAAAGAGTTAAAGCAGGCGAAAACTTTACCTTCATCGAAATTATGGGTTGCCCCGGCGGTTGCGTAAACGGTGGCGGTCAGCCGATTCAGCCGACAAGTGTTCGTCAGACTGTTGACCTTAAAGCAAAACGCGCGTCTGCACTCTATAACAACGACGCTGCAAAGGCTGTCAGAAAGTCACACGAAAATCCGCTTGTTAAGAAGGTATATGAAGAATACCTCGAAGCTCCCGGCAGTCATAAGGCACA
>JAXJSX010000111.1:0-3132 GCA_036309925.1 Acutalibacteraceae bacterium
TATCTATCTTAGGGCCGTCGGGGTGCGGTAAGACTACAATGCTGAATATCATTGGCGGTCTTGATAAATACACCGACGGCGACCTTGTTATCAACAATAAATCCACAAAGGATTTCAAAGACAGAGATTGGGACGCTTATCGCAATCATTCCATAGGATTTGTATTTCAAAGTTACAACTTGATCCCGCACCAATCGGTCCTGCAAAATGTGGAACTTGCGCTGTCACTTTCGGGTGTGTCAAAATCACAGCGACGCGTGCGTGCAAAGGAAGCGCTGATTAAAGTCGGACTCGGTGACCAATTAAACAAGAAGCCGGGTGAGATGTCGGGCGGTCAGATGCAACGAGTTGCCATCGCCCGCGCACTTGTAAATAACCCTGATATAATCCTTGCAGACGAGCCTACCGGCGCACTTGACACGGGAACAAGTGTGCAAGTTATGGAAATTTTAAAGGAAGTTTCAAAAGACCGTCTTGTCATTATGGTAACCCACAATCCCGAACTTGCAGAAAAATATTCCACCCGTATAATCCGTATGCTCGACGGCGTGATTACCGATGATTCAGCACCGCTTTGCGCTGATGAACTCGGCGTTGTTGCAGATGATGGCAATACCGCGACTACAAAGTTTGATAAAAAGCCTTCAATGAAGTTTACAACTTCATTTGGCTTATCTTTAAAAAACCTTTTTACCAAAAAAGGAAGAACTATCCTCACCTCTTTTGCGGGAAGCATCGGCATCATCGGCATTGCGCTTATTTTCGCTGTGTCGCAAGGTATGACGACGTATATCGACACTATGCAGGAGGACACTCTTGCCTCCTACCCTCTCACGTTAGAGGCACAGCATATGGATATGACCTCACTGCTTGAAACTTTTATGGGTAAAGCGGAGTCTGGCACAGAGCACGAAAATGATGCGGTTTATCAAAAAGCAATGTTTTACGAACTTGTCAACGCTTTAAGCTCGATGGAAAGTGAGGAAAACGATCTTAAGTCATTCAAAGAGTACCTCGAACAAAAGAAAGCGGATGAAAACGACACTTCAGGCTTTAATGACGCAATCAGCGGAGTTCAGTATACATACAACACCGACTTGCTTGTCTACACCAAAAATGTTGATGGCGATATAGTGCGTTCAGACACACAGGAATTGTTGCAGGAACTTTTAATCGAATACTTCGGTATGGACTTATCATCAATGATCAGTTTGGAAGAAAGTTACGGAATGGGTAGCGATTCCGCAATGGCAAGTATGTCACCAATGGCATCGTCAATGAACCTCTGGCAAGAGATGTTGCCGGGTGACAACGGTAAACTTATCAGCCCGTTGCTCGAAAAGCAGTATGATGTGATTTACGGCTCCTGGCCCACTGAATACAACGAAATCGTGCTTGTATTAGATGAAAATAATGAACTTGACGATATGACTTTGTACGCACTCGGCTTAAAGTCTAAGGAAGATGTTGATGCGCTTGCAGATGCCGCAGTCAATAAAACTCCGCTTGAAGCGAATGACAAAAAATGGACTTATGAAGAAGTCTGTGGAATGGAATTTCGTACAATTTTAGGCTCGGATTGTTATTCTTACGATGAAAACACAGGCACCTACACCGATCTGCGTGACACGCAGGCAGGACTTAAATATCTCTACGATAACGGTACAATTTTAAAGGTTTCAGGTATTATTCGCCCGAACGAAGATTCTGTTTCGGGTATGCTTTCGGGCGCTATTGCATATACATCAAAACTCACGGAATACATCATTGAAAATGCTAAAAATTCCGATGCAGTCCGGGCGCAACTTGATGATCCGTCTACCGATATTTTCACAGGTCTGCCTTTTAAAGAAAACACAGGCAATTTATCTGATAATGAAAAGGTTGACGAATTTAAATCCTATATCAGCCATTTAAACGAGAGCGGTAAGGCAGATGCTTATATCAGCATTATGAGTATCCCAAAGCAAGAGCAGGTTGACACTGCTGTTGAACAATCAATCGGTTCAATGTCCCGTGAGGATATGGAGAGCCAAATGCTTCCTGCACTTACTTCACAGATGAGTGTCGATGAGCAAGAAGTCAAGAACTATCTTTCCGCAATGACTGATGAAGAATTTACCGAATTGTTCACTCAAATGATTGAACAGCAGTACAAAGCGCAGTATGCCAAAGGCGTAGAAGCACAGTTTGCATCAATGACAGATGCACAGTTAGCATACGCATTAGAAACTGCTGTTAATACATATACCACAGAGCAATGTGTGCTTTATTATGATGAAGTTCTCGAATTTTCAGAGTCCACCTATGAAGATAATTTGAGCGAACTTGGCTATGTTGACATCAATTCACCGTCAACCATTAATCTTTACGCATCAACCTTTGAAGATAAAGATGTTATCGAACAGGCAATCGCTGACTACAACGAAACCGTTGACGATCTTCAAAAGATAACCTACACCGATTATGTCGGACTTATGATGTCGTCAATCACGCTTATCATCGACGCAATCACTTATGTACTTATTTCTTTTGTTGCGGTATCACTTATAGTATCATCAATAATGATTGGTGTCATTACTTTGATTTCAGTACAAGAACGCACGAAGGAAATCGGCATTTTGCGTGCGATTGGCGCATCAAAAAAGAATGTTTCAGGTATGTTCAATGTTGAAACGGGAATAATCGGCTTTACATCGGGTATGATGGGCGTGCTGATAACATATCTGCTATGTATCCCGATAAACATTATTTTGCATCACCTGACAGGTATCAACAACTTGAGTGCGTATCTGCCTATTCCGGTTGCGATCATACTTGTTATAATCAGTATGTTGCTCACTTTGTTTGCGGGCATTATTCCCTCAAGAAGCGCCGCAAAAAAAGATCCGGTTGTCGCACTTCGTACAGAATAATATTTGATTAAAAAAGCAGTCGGGAACAACAACGGAGATCTGTATGACGGCGAGTACTATATTAAAAGACTTCAAACCGTTGTAGATAGGTTGGCTTGCCTGTGTGAGACACGGTACAATTTTATGTACCGTGTTTTAACTTTTATATAGAAAAATTGATAATTATGTGATATAATATATCATAAAGATGTAAAACGCTGTTTACAATGAGCGGAAA
>JAXJSX010000112.1:0-11793 GCA_036309925.1 Acutalibacteraceae bacterium
ATGTAATAATGTCCGGGGTGTAATCTTCTTGCATAAATTTAATTCTCCTTGCGTTTTCTCTGTGTCCATTGTATAATATATTTTATGAATAGTCAACTGTTTTAATCACAAATTTTTAAAATAACTTTTTGGTGAAATTTTTTTCAAAAAAATACTTGACAAACGGCATCAACACTGATATAATAACACAAGACAACAAAGAAGAACCGTCCGGTTCTCACCTTCGGAGGATTTCCGCCGTTGGTCAATAACCTTTATAATAGGCTTATTGCGGACGGAGTAATTCGTCCGTTTTTTGTTGCCAGTTAAATTTCGGAGGTGCGTAATTATCAGCAAGCAAGAGCATTCCATCAACGAACAAATTAGGGATAAAGAGGTCAGACTTATTGATGCCGCAGGCAATCAAGTCGGTGTAGTTCCTACATCTCAGGCGCTTGAACAGGCAGAAAAAGCAAATCTTGACCTTGTAAAGATTGCGCCTAACGCAGTCCCGCCCGTTTGTCGCATTATGGACTATGGAAAGTTCAGATTTGAACAGTCAAAACGCGAAAAGGAAGCTAAAAAAAGCCAGAAGATTATCAAAATCAAAGAAATTAAACTCGGTCTTAATATCGACATTCACGATTTTGAAACCAAGGTTCGTCACGCAGAACGCTTTGTAGCCGACGGTGACAGAGTTAAAGTTTTCATTCGTTTCCGTGGCAGAGAACTCGGCCATCCCGAACTCGGTCAGGACACAATGAAGCGTTTCGCAGATGCTTGCTCGGAATTTGCAAGTGTTGACAAGCCTGCTAAAATGGAAGGCAGAACAATGCAGATGTTCTTAGTACCTAAGAAAAACTAAATCATATTTAATTTCAAGGAGGAACTTCAAATGCCGAAGATTAAAACACACAGTGGCGCAAAAAAGCGCTTTAAACTCACAAGTTCAGGCAAAGTAAAGAGAGCACACGCTTTCAAATCACACATTCTCAACAAAAAGACAACAAAGAGAAAGAGAAATCTTCGTAAAGGCGTTATCGCTGATGTTACTAACGAAGCACAGATTAAGCGTCTTATTCCGTACAAATAAACAAACAGCAGAAAGGAACGATAAGAAATGGCAAGAGTTAAAGGCGCAATGATGACGCGCAAAAGAAGAAATAAGGTATTAAAACTTGCTAAGGGTTATTTTGGCTCAAAGCATAAACTCTTTAAAACAGCAAAAGAAGCTGTTATGAAATCAGGCAACTACGCTTATGTAGGCCGTAAACAGAAAAAGAGAGATTTCCGCAGACTTTGGATTACTCGTATTTCAGCAGCAGCAAAACTCAACGGTATGAACTATTCAACTTTTATGAACGGTCTTAAAAAAGCAGGTATTGCAATGAACCGTAAGATGCTCGCTGAACTCGCAGTAAATGATGCAGCAGCATTTACAGCACTTACAGAGCAGGCAAAAGCAGCTCTTAAATAATAAACAATTATGCACCCGAAGTGAAAGTTTTGGGTGCGTTTTTGGTTTTTATTTTCAGTAAATTTGAGGGGAAAAACGGTGAAAATTGAGAGAATTGCATCAAAAAATAACGAAACAATAAAGAAAATAACCAAACTTTTTAAATCATCGTCATACCGCAAACAAGAAGGCTTATATGTAATCGAAGGCCTGCGTTTGTGTATGGATGCAGTATTGAGCGAAAATCAATTTCCTGCTTTATTTGTCACTGATAAATTCGTAAATGAACGCAAATCTGAATACGAAAAGTTGTCAAACAGTGCGCAAAAAATTTATATTCTTCCAAACGATATAATGCAAAAACTCTCTGATACCGTCACCCCACAGGGCGTTGTTGGCGTACTCCCGATTACAGATAATAAATTCACATTTGAGCAAGACGGTAAATATTTAACGCTTGTAAATCTGCAAGACCCCTCCAATATCGGTGCAACTGCCAGAACTGCAGAAGCACTCGGCTTATCAGGGCTTATTGTCTGCGGCGGATGCGATATTTATAACCCGAAGGTTCAGCGGGCATCAATGGGTGCTTTTTTCAGAATGAATGTTTGTACATACGACACCGCCGAAAATATGATCGAAGATTTAAAATCAAACGGTATCAAAACTTTCGCTACCACCCCGCGTGATACCGCTGAGCCGATTTATAATTTGAAATTTGATAACACTTGTGCCGTCTTAATCGGCAACGAAGCAAACGGTTTGCCTGATGAAATCATTGCAAACTGTGACTATATGATTACTATCCCAATGGCAGGCAGAGCAGAGTCGCTTAATGCATCTGCTGCAGCCGCAATCGTCTGTTACGAAGTAATGAATGGGGGCAGAATGTAGTGGTAAACGCTGAATATTGGATTTGGTTGCAAACTGTATTCGGTGCAGGCTCGACTAAACCTATACATACCCTTGAGTATTTCGATACGGTTAAGGATTTTTACAATGCCGGAGTTGACGGTTGGAAACGGTGCAGACATCTTACATCAGCTGATATCGAAAAACTGAAATCAGTTTCCTTGAAAAGTTCTCAAAGAGTCATTGACCATTGTGATAAAAAGGGGTACCAAATTCTAACACCCGAAGATGAACTGTATCCTGTAAACTTGATCCGTATTAAAAACCCACCGTGTGTACTCTATGTTAAAGGTGATATGCCCGATTTCAATGACGAAGCCGCAATCGCAGTAGTCGGTACACGCAAATGCACAAATGAGGGTATTGCACTTGCAGGCACACTCGGCTACCGTCTGTCACAAAGCGGTATGATTGTAGTCAGCGGAGGCGCACTCGGCTGTGACATTGCAGCGTCACGCGGTGCGGTATTGGCAAAAGCAAAATCTGTTATCGTGATGGGATGCGGCTTGAGTGTTCCGTATTTAATGAAAAATGAGCGAATACGAAGAGATGTTGCAGAAAACGGTGCAATAATCTCCGAACTTCACCCGCTTGAGCCTGCAAGTAAAACAACATTTCCAATCAGAAACCGCTTGATGTCCGCACTTGCGCTGGGTACACTTGTCATCCAAGCACCCAAAAGAAGCGGAGCGTTGCTGACAGTTGACCACGCACTCGAACAGGGCAAAGATATTTTTGCAATCCCCGGCGGAATTACCGCAAAAGAGTATTCGGGCAACAATAAACTTTTAGAAGACGGTGTATTCCCTGTGTACACACCTGCGGATATAGTGTCTGAATATATCTGCGAATATCCGCATAAACTGAACCTTGATAACGCTTATACTCCGCTTGCGGAGGATGAAATGTTCAAGTCAATATTAGAGAAACTTGAAAATAAATCACAGAACGACAATAAAAAACCTGTTACAAAAGAACAAAAAGAAGAGGCAAAAGAACATAAAGAAGAACCTGAAAAAACCGCTGTTGACACATCACATTTAACAGGTAGAAATGCAAAAATTTACAACCTTTTCACAAGTGAACCCGTGAATCTTGATACAATAATAAATGCTTCCAATGAAGATCCCGCCGATGTTATGATTGCAGTAACCGAACTCGAAATGGATGGGCTGCTCAAATCCATCCCCGGCGGAAGATATGAAAGAGTGTAACATTCAGAAAGGAATGAAAATATATGTCCAAACTCGTTATTGTCGAGTCAGTTTCAAAGGCAAAAACGATTCAAAAATATTTAGGCAAAGGCTATGAAGTTATCCCGTCAGCAGGTCACGTAAAAGACTTGCCGAAATCGACTTTGGGCGTTGATATTGAAAACAATTTCGAGCCGAAATACATTGAAATGCGCGATAAAAAAGCGGTCATCAAACAAATTAAAGAAAAAGCCGCAAAGAGCGATTATGTATATCTGGCAGGGGACCCTGATAGAGAAGGGGAAGCAATCTCGTGGCATTTAAGCAAACTTTTAAAACTGCCTGAAGACGAACCTAACCGCATCACATTCAACGAAATTACCAAAAGCGGTATCGAAGTGGGAATTGCAAATCCTCGCACTATTGATATGGATTTGGTAGATGCTCAACAGGCACGCAGAGTACTTGACCGTATAGTTGGTTATCAGTTAAGCCCGTTTTTGTGGAAAAAGGTGAAACGCGGACTTTCTGCAGGTCGAGTTCAGTCTGCGGTACTTCGTATGATTTGTGACCGCGAAAATGAAATCAGAGCGTTCAATCCGGTTGAATATTGGACTGTCGATGCTGTATTGAAAAAGAGCCGCTCAAAGTTTAAAGCGTATCTTCATTCAGGTACTGACGGCAAAAAGATTAAAATTTCCGATCAAAAAACCGCTGTTGATGTGGTTGACACCTTAAAACAGGCTAATTATATCGTTAAGTCGGTTAAAAAAGGAACAAGAAAGAAATCACCGCCGCCACCCTTTAAAACTTCAACACTCCAGCAGGATGCATCCCGCCGACTCAAATTCACCTCACTACGCACAATGCGTATCGCACAGGAACTTTACGAAGGTGTCGATGTTGCAGGCATCGGCCAAACCGGTCTTATCACCTATATGCGTACTGACTCGATTCGTGTTTCCGAAGAAGCACGCGCTTTGGGTAATCAGTATATCGCCGAAAAATACGGTGACGATTATCTGCCTGATAAGGCAAGATTTTATAAGCAGGCGGCCGGCGCACAGGACGCACACGAGGCAATCCGCCCTGCAAATCCGTTTATCACACCTATCCAAATCAAAGACAGCGTTACCACTGACCAATATAAACTCTACAAACTTATCTGGGAACGCTTTATCGCAAGCCTTATGGAAGTCTGCGTTCATAACACTGTTAAGGTGGATATTGATGCAAACGGCTATACCTTTAAAGCAAGCGGTTATTCTGTAAAGTTTGACGGTTATACCGCACTTTACGAAGAGTCTACCGACGATGAAAAAGAAGATGAATCTGCACTCCCTGATTTAAAAGAAGGTGACGGAGTGAATCTTGATTCACTTACACCGAATCAACACTTCACCCAACCGCCCGCAAGATATACTGAAGCTACCTTAATTCACGCAATGGAAGAGAACGGCATCGGCAGACCGAGTACCTACGCACCTACAATCGCAACTATTTCAAAACGAGAATATGTTGAAATTGAGCGTAAAGCGCCAAAAAGCATTAAACCTACTGAACTTGGTGAGATCATCACAAACTTAATGAAAGATATGTTCAAAGACATCGTTAATTTGAAGTTCACCGCAAATATCGAAACCGAACTTGACCAAATTGAAAACGGCGATATTGAATGGAGAAAGGTACTCGAAAAATTCTACAGTGGCTTTAAAGATACATTAGAGCAAGCAGAAAAGAAGATGGACGGTACAAAAATCAAAGTTCCCGAACAGGAAACCGATGTCATCTGCGAAAAATGCGGCAGAAATATGGTTATTAAATCGGGAAGATTTGGCAAATTTCTTGCTTGCCCGGGCTTCCCTGAATGTCGCAACACAAAGGCCATTGTATCTGAAATGCCGGGTTCGTGCCCGAAATGCGGCGGTAAGATTTTACTGCGTAAATCCGCAAAGGGCAATAAATACTATGCTTGCGAAAAAGGTAAAGAATGTGGATTTATGACTTGGGATGATCCGACTGCTGAAGACTGCCCGAATTGCGGTAAAACATTGTTTAAGCGTCGCGGTGGACTGATCGTTTGCAACAACGAGGGTTGTGGCTACGAACGCAAGGCAGAGCGTAAAACCCGTAAGAAGACGGAGAAATCTAATGAAGAGGATTAAAATAATCGGTGCCGGACTTGCAGGAGTTGAAGCAGCTTGGTTTTTGGCAAACCACGGAGTAGATGTCACATTGTGCGAGCAGAAACCGCATAAACACTCACCTGCACATTCATCAAATAACTTTGCGGAACTTGTCTGCTCAAACTCACTTAAAGCTGATAGATTGTCAAGCGCAGGAGGTTTGCTTAAAGCGGAAATGCGTCTTTTCGATTCAATCTGTCTTAAAGCGGCAGACGAATGTAGGGTTGCAGCGGGCGGTGCGCTTGCAGTAAACCGTGATGATTTTTCAAACTACATTACTGAAAAAATCAAAAGTCACCCGAAAATCACAGTCGAGTACGGCGAAGTTACAGCAATCCCTGATGACGACTATGTCATTATCGCGAGCGGACCGCTTACCGACGGTGAACTATATAAAGACATCCAACGCAAATGCGGGGACTACCTTTCATTTTACGATGCCGCTGCCCCGATTGTCAACGCTGACAGCATTGATATGTCAAGTGCGTTTACGCAGTCACGATACAGCGATGATGAGGGGGATTACATCAACTGCCCGCTTAATAAGGAAGAATACGAAGCGTTTTACGATGCGCTTATAAATGCAGAATCCGCAACACTCCACGAGTTTGATAAACCCACCGTTTATGAAGGCTGTATGCCGATTGAAATTATGGCAAAACGCGGTGCGGACACTATCCGCTTCGGCCCGATGAAACCTGTGGGACTGCGTGATCCGCACACGGGACACAGACCTTGGGCGGTTGTACAACTGCGAAAAGAAAACGCACTGGGCAGTATGTACAATATGGTTGGATTTCAAACAAATTTAAAATTCGGCGAGCAAAAGCGTGTTTTTTCGATGATACCTGCTCTTAAAAATGCGGATTTCACACGCTATGGAGTTATGCACCGCAATACATTCATCTGTTCACCGAAATTGCTCGACAGTTTCTTTAATCTTAAAGCTGATAGAAGAATTTACTTTGCAGGCCAGATTACAGGTGTAGAGGGGTATATGGAGTCGGCAATGTCAGGCATTGTTGCGGCACTCGGCGTATATTGTTCTATGAGCGGACAGGAAGTAGAAAGTCTGCCTTATAATACAATGATGGGCGCGCTTTGCGCATATATCAGCGATCCGACTGTTACCGACTTTCAACCGATGGGTGCGAATTTCGGTATCCTCCCAAAACCCGAACAGAGAATTAAAAACAAACAGGAACGCTACACCTTGATTGCAGAAAACGCAATTAAGAGAATGAAAGAATACATAGAGGGAATGATAATATGAAAATAGCAGTTGACGCATTTGGCGGAGATAACGCACCGCTTTCAGTTATTGACGGTTGCGCACAAGCAATGCAACTTAACAGCGATATCGAAATTGTGCTTTACGGTGACGAAGAAAAAATTAAAATATGCGCACAGGAGAACAATATTGATATAAGCAAAATGGAAATCGTGCATACCTATGAAATTTTCGATATGCACGATGAACCCAAAGAGCTTTTGAAATCGAAGAAAAACACATCACTTGCCCTTGCTTTTAAAGCAGTCGCAAACTCTCAAGCAGATGCTATTGTATCCGCAGGCAGTACAGGTGCTATACTTATGGGTGCTACCTTTATTGTTAAAAGAATTAAAGGTGTCAAACGCGCCGCAATCGCCACGGTCCTCCCGACCACAGGAAAACCGTATCTTTTGATTGACAGCGGTGCTAATATCAATGTGCGTCCTGAAGCATTACTCCAATTCGGTATGCTCGGTGCGGCGTATATGCAGAATGTAATGGGTATCAAAAACCCGACAGTCGGGCTTCTTAACAACGGTGTTGAAGATACAAAAGGCGGAGATACATTGGTTGAAGCGTATAAACTGCTCGACAAATCAACACTCAACTTTATCGGCAATGTCGAAGCAAGAGATGTCCCGTCAGGTGCGTGTGATGTCCTTGTCGCAGACGGTTTTGCGGGAAATGTAGTATTAAAACTCACCGAAGGTCTGGCAAGTTCGTTTATGTCAATGTTTAAGGATGCGTTTATGGCAAACGCAGTATCAAAATTGTCTGCACTTGCGTTAAAACCTCAACTTCGTAAACTTAAAAAGAAGCTTGACTATTCAGAATACGGCGGTGCGCCTTTCCTTGGTGCCCGCAAGCCTGTAATCAAGGCACACGGCAGTAGTAATGCAAAGGCAATCAAGTCCGCAATTATGCAGGCAAACAACTTTGCAAAGAGCAATTTCACAGAAACTGTGGGAGAGTTTTTGGATCAAATGAACGCACAGGATAATGCAGGTGAAGAAAATGTATGAGCTTGAAAAAAATCTTGATTATACCTTTAAAAATAAAGACCTTTTAAAGCAGGCACTTACCCATTCGTCGTATGCAAACGAGGCACATACCCAAAGCAATGAACGACTTGAATTTTTAGGTGACAGCGTGTTGTCGCTTGTGGTGTCAGACCACATCTACACACGCTTTAACACACCTGAGGGGGAACTCACAAAACTTCGTGCATCACTTGTTTGCGAAGCATCACTTTATGAATTTGCAAAGGAACTTGAACTGGGCAAATTTATGTTGTTGGGCAAGGGCGAACAGCAATACAGAGGTAATGAACGCCCGTCAATGCTCGCTGATGCGTTTGAAGCGGTGCTTGCCGCGATCTATTTAGACGGCGGTATGGAACCTGCTAAAAAACTTGTGCTTCGTTTTGTAAAAGAGGATTTAATACACACCGAGCGCATCACATTTAAAGACTACAAAACCAAACTGCAAGAGGTTATCCAGAAAAATCCCGAAGAGCATCTTGAATATGTTTTGGTTGACGAAAAAGGTCCTGACCACGCAAAAGAATTTACAGTCGAACTGCGACTTAATTCCAATGTAATTGCACAGGGAATCGGTAAATCAAAAAAATCGGCAGAGCAAAATGCGGCTTGTGAAGCACTCAAACTTATGGGACTATGAGTCACAGTAATATAGCAATTTTTGTCCCGCACCTCGGATGTAAATGCCGGTGCAGTTTTTGTGATCAAAACAGTATAACAAATGAGAACACAGCACCAAATGCTGATGACATACACAATGCGGTTTTAATTGCAAAAAAATCAAAAAAATACAATAGTGAAACCACAGAAATAGCGTTTTTCGGCGGTAGTTTCACCGCAATCGAGCGTGATTATATGGTGTCACTCCTTCAAGCCGCATATGTTCATATAAAAAACGGTGATGTAAGCGGTATCAGAATTTCCACTCGTCCCGATTGTATTGACGATGAAATTTTATTGCTTTTAAAATCATTAGGCGTTACTGCAATCGAACTCGGTGCGCAGTCAATGGATGACGATGTGCTTTTACTCAACCACCGTGGACATACTTCGCAAGATGTAGTCGCATCTTCAAAACTGATTAAGTTGTACGGATTTGAACTCGGACTACAAATGATGACGGGGCTGTACGGTGATACATTTGGAAAATCAATGAAAACCGCAGAAAAAATAATCGAATTAGCACCAAAAACGGTTAGAATTTATCCAACCGTAGTGTTTGAAAACACCTTGTTGGCATCGCTTTACAAACAAGACAAATACACTCCGCAGACCGTTGAAAATGCTGTGAAACTCGGTGCTTTATTGATACCGATGTTTAAAAAATCCGGTATTAGCGTAATCCGTTTTGGACTTCATAGTGCGGATACTGAAAAAATTATCGGGGGTGCGTGGCATCCTGCACTTGCGCAGTTAGTACATTCCGAGATTTTCAAAAACGACATTCAAGAGGAACTTTTGAAAATGCCGAAAGGTGACTACATTATTGAGTGCAATCCGAAAGATATATCGAGTATTATCGGACACAAACGGTGTAATATTGATTTTTTCAGCGAACTGGGATATAATTGTTGAGTGATACAAAACAGCGAAAAAATCAAAAATCAGTTTAAAATAACCGAAAGGAAAGTATACAGGTGAAGTTAAAATCTGTTGAAATTCAGGGATTTAAGTCTTTCCCCGACAAAACAAGACTTACCTTTGAAAAAGATATAACTGCAGTCATCGGACCCAACGGCAACGGAAAAAGTAACATTTCTGACTCTATCCGTTGGGTGCTTGGTGAACAGTCAAATAAAATGTTGCGCGGTCATAAAATGGAGGATGTCATTTTCAGCGGTACTGCAAAACGCAAACCGCTCGGCTTTGCTGAAGTGTCGCTCACACTTGACAATTCCGATCGAACTTTAAACTTTGATAACGATACGGTAACAGTCACCCGCCGTTACTACCGTTCAGGCGAAAGTGAATATAAAATCAACGGTGCGTCTGTAAGACTTAAAGACATCCACGAACTGTTTATGGATACAGGGCTTGGCCGTGATGGCTATTCTATGATAGGACAGGGAAGAATTGATGAAATTGTAAATTCCCGTTCCGATGAACGCAGAGAAATTTTTGAAGAAGCCGCAGGCATTTCAAAATACAGATACCGTAAAATCGAGTCTGAAAGAGAACTCAAAAGAGCGGAAGACAATTTAGTCAGACTTCGTGATATTTTCGCAGAACTTGAATCGCGTGTAGGCCCGTTATCAAAACAGGCTGAAAAAGCACAGGCATTTCTTACATATTCCGAGCAAAAACGAACCCTTGAAATCGGTCTTTGGTTAAACACTATCTCCCGTTCAAAAGATTTACTTCGCGAGCAGGAATATAAAATCACACTTGCAAAATCGCAGTATGACGATATAACCGCACAACTTGCAAATATCGAGGCAAATTCCGAAATCAACCTGCAGGACAGCCGTGCTATTACTGCAAGAATTGATGAAATACGCATAGATCGCGCAAAAGCAGAGGAGGAAACATCCAAAATCAACGGTGATGTAGCAGTATATGAAAATACAATTTCAATGAACCTGCAAACCGTTGATATGCTCAAAGCCGACATCGAAAGATGTGCGCAAGACGATACTAAAACCGCAGAACAAATCGCACTGTGTGAGAGTGAAATCGAAACTGCAAAGGTAATGAAGGCGCAGGTGACGCACGAGCGCGCACAAATCATTGAGCAGATGAATTCCCTTGCTGATGATACAGGCTCATTTTCACAGCAAATTGAGAAGAAAAATAGGGAATTATCCTTAATTTCACTCGAAATTTCAAACAGCAGGGTTGCGCTTGCAAAGGCACAAACCACATCTCAAGAGGCAGAAAGCCGTTTTGCAGAACTCGATAAATCATTGTGCGAACTTCAGAAAACTATTGATGACTGCGAAAAAGAAATTAAAAATATCGACATTGATTTAAAAGATGTAGTTGAAAAAATCAGCGAATGTAAAAATGTTTGCGACGGCAATGAGTTGATGCTATCCACACGCAAACAAAAGTTTGATACTCAAAATGCGAAACTGCATCAACTTATGAACGAAATCAACGAAAACGAACGCAGGGCGCAGATTTTATCCGACCTTGAGCGTAATATGGACGGTTTTTCGTATGCAGTAAAGGCGGTTTCCACAGAAAGTAAGCGTGGCACGCTCAAAGGTATACACGGCCCTGTGTCCCGTCTTATCAAGGTGCAGGATGATTATGCAATCGCAATCGAAACCGCACTCGGAGCGGCAATGCAAAATATAGTTGTGGATGATGAAAACTGCGCAAAACGTGCCATTAACTTCCTCAAAAGCAACAAATCAGGCAGAGCTACTTTCCTGCCGCTCACTTCTGTCAAGGCATATTCCCTTAAAGAACAGGGCATAGACGATGAATACGGCTTTGTCGGTTTTGCAGACTCGCTGGTGTCCTTCGACAAAAAATACACCGATATTATCGGCTCACTTTTGCGCAGAACTGTTGTGTGCGAGGATATGGATTGTGCAGTCGCTATGGCACGCAAATACAACTACCGTTTCAGAATTGTAACGCTTGACGGTCAAATCGTTAATGCAGGCGGTTCTATGACAGGTGGCTCGCATGTTAAAGGCGCAGGACTTTTAAGCCGTACAGCCGAAATCGAAAAACTCAAAAACAAAGCAGAGGCTGTAAGAGGTGAATACGAAACTTTATCAGCACAAAATGATGCCCTCAAAGC
>JAXJSX010000113.1:0-9538 GCA_036309925.1 Acutalibacteraceae bacterium
GGAAAAAGTAATAACTAATAGTGAACACTATGGTGGTGGGTGCGATTGAATGTGATTTAATCTAACGGTGGAGAACAGTGGGAACGCCCCCAGTCCCCCCAAAAAAAGGTTCGACAATATCCCAACTCAATTGCGATTAGTAGCAACTTTGATTTTGCACATCGTTCAATACGGGATAATTGACTCCGGCTCGGCCGGGGGCGTTCGCCATTGTTTTCAACTGTAAGCTGAAACCATATTTCGATACCCCGAATTTAATCAAAATTAGTCTGTTTTTACAAAATAGAAAAGAAAAATTGCTTGAAAATTTAAAAAATCAGAAAAAATGTTGAAACATAAAATTTGATGTTGAATTATTCTTTTTCGTGTGATATTATAACCTTGTAGGACAAAAAATATTACACAGAAATCACCCCGATTTTACTTGTGGGGCCCGGAAAGGAAAAGTATGGATCTATTTGATGTACTGACTATGATCGGCGGACTGTGTCTGTTCTTGTTCGGTATGAACATTATGGGACAAGCACTCGAAAGACGCGCAGGCAGCAAACTTCGCACACTCTTAGGTAAACTTACAAACAAAAAAGTCACCGGATTTTTAACAGGTTTGGGCGTTACAGCCGTTATCCAGAGTTCGTCTGCGACCACTGTTATGGTAGTAGGTTTCGTAAACTCCGGACTTATGACCATCAAACAGGCAATCAATGTTATTATGGGCGCGAATATCGGTACAACCGTAACTTCGTGGATTTTGTCGCTCGGCGGTATTGATAGCGGCAACATTTTTGTGCAGATGCTCAAACCCACATCGTTTACACCTGTTTTTGCGCTTATCGGTATCATCCTTTATATGTTCTGCAAGAGCGATAAAAAGAAAGACACCGGTACAATTTTACTCGGCTTTGCCACACTTATGTTCGGTATGGACGCAATGTCGGGCGCGGTTGCAGGACTTAGTGATGTCCCCGCATTCTGCGAACTGTTCGTTATGTTCCAAAACCCGATTTTAGGTATGCTCGCAGGTGCAATTCTCACAGCAATTATTCAGTCAAGTTCCGCATCTGTCGGTATTTTGCAGGCACTTGCTGTTACCGGACAAGTAACATACGGCGCGGCTATCCCGATTATTATGGGACAGAACATCGGTACTTGCGTGACCGCAATGTTATCATCAATCGGTGCCAACAAAAACGCAAAGCGTGCGGCACTTGTGCATCTTTCATTTAACGTAATCGGTACAGTCGTATGGCTCACACTGTTTATGATAATAAAAGCGATTTTCGCACCCGCAATTTTAGGCGAGTCCGCCACACTTTTCGGCATCGCAGTTTCGCATACCGCATTCAATATACTGTGTACAGCACTTTTACTGCCAATGTCAGGTCTGCTCGAAAAGATTGTTTATACAATCATTCCCGACGACCACAAACCCGAAACCGAAGAGGAACTCGACGACCGACTTTTGGCTACTCCCCCGATGGCACTCGAGCGTTGCCGTACATTTGCTAACACAATGGCAGTTTCCGCAACAGATGCTTTAATCGGAAGTATTAAGTCCCTCACGAATTACACTGAAGAACTTGCTGAAAATGTACGCGAAAACGAAAAACTCACCGACCATTACGAAGACATTTTAGGCACATATCTTATCAAACTTTCCAGCCGTCAAATAAGTGTTCACGACAGCAACGAGGCGGCGAAAATGCTCCGTATTATCGGCGACTTTGAGAGAATTTCAGACTACGGCGTAAACATCGTTCGATGCGTTGAAGAAATGCGTGAAAAGCAGATGGGATTTTCAAAAGAGGCTGCAGCAGAACTTGAGGTCTTGACCGCTGCTGTAACAGAGTGTATTGACCTTACAATGAAAGCATTTTCCGAAAACGATTTAGACGCTGCGGCTTTAGTTGAACCGCTCGAACAGGTTATTGATAAACTCCGTATAAAAATGCGTTCGCGCCACATTAAGCGTTTGCAACACGGCAACTGCACAATCGTTGCAGGTTTTGTTTGGTCGGATCTGCTCACCGATTTGGAGCGTACCTCTGACCATTGCTCGAATATTGCAGGCTGTATTATGGATATGTCGCACAGCAATATGAACTTGCACGAGTCACTTCGTGAAATGCGTGAAAGCGATCCTGAATACCGCGAACAGTATAGAGCTTATAAAGAAAAATACGCACTTGCATAAAGAAAAGCAAAGTCCATTTCGGACTTTGCTTTTTTAGTTTACAGGCAACTATTCGTTGCCTGTTTTTGTTTTGCGTTCTTTGAAGGTGTATTTACCGTTTTTGTCAACTGTACAGGTGATTTTCATTCCGTCTGTAACAGTGCCGTCGAGCATCGCTTCACTCAAAGCGTCCTCGATTTTCGACTGGATTGCTCGTCTGAGCGGGCGAGCGCCGTATACAACATCAAAGCCTGCGTCTGCAATAGTTTCAATCGCCTTATCAGTGAATTTGATTTCGATTCCGCGATCCATAACACGCTTTGATAGGGAATCGAGCATATTTTTGGCAATCTGCTTGATGTGGTCTTTGTTGAGTTGGTGGAAGACGATGATGTCGTCAACACGGTTTAAAAATTCGGGGCGGAAACTGCGTTTGAGTTCACCCATAACATTCTCGCGAATGTCCTGTGCGGTGGTGTCAGTACTCTCACCGAAGCCTAAACTTTTCTTCTCGGTAATCAGTCGCGCACCGACATTGGATGTCATAATAATGACTGTGTTTTTGAAGTTTACACGTCTGCCTTGCGAGTCGGTGAGCATACCGTCATCGAGAATTTGGAGAAGAATGTTGAATACATCGGGATGTGCTTTTTCGATTTCATCGAAAAGCACCACGCAATATGGCTGTCTGCGGACTTTTTCGGTGAGTTGACCGCCTTCGTCATATCCTACATAACCCGGAGGCGAGCCGACAAGTCGGGATACGGTGTGCTTTTCCATATATTCAGACATATCAAAACGAATCATTGCGTTGTCGTCACCAAACATAGTCTGTGCGAGTGCTTTGCAAAGTTCGGTTTTACCGACACCTGTGGGACCGAGGAAGATAAACGAGCCTGTCGGTCTGTTTGGGTCTTTAAGTCCGACTCTGCCACGCCTGATTGCACGGGATACTGCACTTACCGCTTCATCTTGCCCGATAATGCGTTCATGCAAGGTAGCCTCTAATCGCAGAAGCCTTGCGCTTTCCTCTTCGGTGAGTTGTGACACGGGGATGCCCGTCCAGCCTGCTACTATCTGTGCGACTTCCTCAGGGGTTACATCGCCTGTTGAGTCGGAATTTTTATCTTCCCACTTTTTCTTTTCATCGGCGAGTTTGTCTTTGAGTTCACGTTCTCTATCACGCAGTTTTGCGGCGGTTTCAAAGTCCTGCGACTGAATTGCCGCATTTTTGTTGCCCATAACTGTCTTGAGTTCGGATTCAATGGCTTTCACTTCGTCCGGTGCTGTGAATGCACGAAGTTTGACCTTAGATGCCGCTTCGTCAATAAGGTCGATTGCCTTATCAGGCAGGAATCTGTCGGAAATATAACGGCTTGAAAGTTCGACTGCCGCAGTGATTGCATCGTCGGTGATTTTAACTTTGTGGTGCGCCTCGTATTTATCACGAAGTCCTTTTAAAATCTCAACCGCTTCTTGCGATGTCGGTTCGCCGACGGTGACAGGCTGAAATCTGCGTTCGAGTGCTGAATCTTTTTCGATGTATTTGCGGTATTCATTGAGCGTAGTCGCACCGATAACCTGGAAATCTCCGCGAGCCAGCGACGGTTTTAAGATGTTTGCCGCATCTGCTGAACCTTCCGATGCGCCCGCACCGACAATAGTGTGAAGTTCGTCAATAAACAGAATGATGTTGCCTGCGTTTTTAACCTCGTCGATTGCAGATTTAATGCGTTCTTCAAAGTCACCGCGATATTTTGTGCCGGCAATCATACCGGTAAGGTCAAGGGAAATGACACGCTTGCCTTTTAAAAGTTCCGGCACTTCGCCTTGTGCGATTTTTTGCGCAAGGCCCTCTGCAACCGCAGTTTTACCGACACCCGGCTCGCCGATTAGGCAAGGATTGTTTTTGGTACGGCGGGTGAGAATTTGGATAACACGCTCAATCTCTTGCGCTCTGCCGATAACGGGATCGAGTTTTAAATCCTGCGCCTCTTTTGTGAGATCTCTACCGAATTTATCGAGCGACTTCGTTGATTTTGCTTTGCTCTTATCCGCAGTTGCTTTGTGTTCGGGGGCATCATTGCCGACTTCATCAAGCACAGCTGATGCAATATCTTTCGGGTCTGCACCCAAAGTTGCGATAAAGCGGTTAGCGTAGTTTCCTTCCTGTAAAGTCGCAAGCAGAAGCGGTACTGCGCCGACTGCAGTCATATTCATCGAACGCGCATAGTCGATTGCAACTTCGAGTATACGCTTTGAAGTGGGAGTCATATCCTGCGGAGTCAGACGCACGGGATTGCCGCGTCCGATTTCGGTTTCGAGCAGATGAATCAAGTTTTCAGCAGTCACACCTGCATTTTCGAGTGCATCCGCAGTGATTGTACCGCTGTCTTGTGCCAGCCCTGTTAAGATGTGTTCACTGCCGATATAGTTATGTCCGAGTTCCCCGGCAGTCTGAATTGCGTAGTTTAACGCATCGTTCGCATCTTGTGTAAAGCCGTTGAATTTATACATAAAATCAGTCCTTTCTGAGTTTTTCTCTGATTGTGCGTGCACGCAGTTTATCACGGGTTTCATCGTCAAGCGCCCCGCCTGCCTTTTCTTGCAGTGTTGCAGGTTGACACAGCATAATGAGTTCGTCTATTGCGGTGATGTCAGTGCAGTCGAAAAGTTCCATTCCGATACCGAGCCGTAGTTTATCCGCAAGATCCAAAAATTCGGCGCTCGACATTATTCTTGCGTTTGATAAAAGTCCCCACGCACGATACACAATATCTTCCATTTTGTCACGGTCAAATTCCGAGCGTGCCTGTCGTTCACGCGCTATGATCTGCTTGGTCATTGTTTGCAGATTTTCAATCGCTGAACTTTCTGAAATGCCGAGTGTGACTTGGTTTGAGAGTTGATACATCGAGCATCGCACTTTAGAACCTTCACCGAATGTCCCCCTTAAAGTCAGTCCGATTTTTGAAATTGTGTTAGTCAGCGGTGCGACTGCGCCCATACTGCTAAGGGCAGGTATGTGGAGCATTACACACGCACGCATACCCGTGCCCAGATTTGACGGACACTCTGTTAAATATCCGAGTTCTTTGTCAAATGCAAATTCGAGTGAGCAATCGAGCAATGAGTCGATTTCAGCCGCAATATCATACGCTAATTTAAGTTCAAGTCCGGCACTTAATACCTGAATTCTGATGTGGTCTTCCTCATTTATCATTATTGACACCGTTTCATCATCGCTAATCAACAATGCACGGCCTTGCCCGTTTTCTGCAAAATCGGGGCTGATTAAATGCCGTTCAACCATTGAAAGCGCCGAAATTCGTGAGATTTTATCCATATCGTAGAATTTAAATTTGTGTGACCACTCGCTGTTTGACTTTAAAATCGCATCTGATACTTTTTGTATGACTGCGAATTTCTGTTCGGGTGTCATTTTATTGGGGAAAGGGAAGTCCTTTAAATTGCGTGCAAGGCGAATCCTTGACGACACCGCAATGTCACGGTCAGCACCGCTGTTTTGATACCATTTAGTCATTGTCAGCCGCCCCTTTCGATTCGATTAGTTTGATTTTATCACGCAAAGATGCGGCGGTTTCGTAGTCTTCACGGGAAATAGCATCTTTGAGTTCGGCTCTGAGTTTGTCGATTTCATAGCCGTTTTTCACGCTCTGCGAAGCCTTGCCCGGCACCTTGCCGATATGGCGCGTCTTGCCGTGCATACGGGTGATGGACGGTAGAAGTTCCTCCTTAAAAACGCTGTAACATTCGGGGCATCCGAGTCTGCCGATTTTCGCAATTTTATCAAATGTACTTCCGCATTTTCCGCATACTTTCGCTTTCGGGATGTCGGGAACCTGCGTTTCAAAAAGTGACGACCATAAATCACTCATATCAAACGGATTAAATCCGCCTGCGTGAAGTCGAGCCGCACATTCTGCACACAAATGGTATTCAACGGTCTTGCCGTTGACAGTCTGCTTGATGTGTGTGGTAGCGGTCTTTTTGTGGCAATTTTCACATAACATAATTCATTCCTCCTATTTTTAAACGCAGGCAATTAACATCTGCTTTAAGATTGACGCACGAAGTTTCGCACGAAGTTCGACGGGTATCATAGTGTAACATTTATCTGAAATTGCGGTGTTGATTAAAACAGCGGTGTCCTCAGAAATCAGTCCTTGCATCGACAGATTTTCAAGCAACACCCTCGATGTATTGAGGCTGATTTCATCGCCGATTGAGTTGATAAGGTGCATCAATGCACTCGATTTATCTACCTTTATTCGCTTGATGCGGATGTATCCGCCGCCGCCGCGTTTACTCTCTACAATGTAGCCTTGCTCGGGAGTGAAGCGGGAAGAAATTACATAGTTTATCTGGCTGGGGACGCATCCAAAGGTGTTCGCAAGTTCGTTTCGCTTGATTTCGGCAATCTCCATTTCCGAACTTTGCAACATTTCCATTATTGCGTTAGTAATTATATCGCTCATCCTCATAATGAATACCTCTTTTTCCTTGTGTGAGTTTATTATAAATCAAAGGTCAAAGAAAGTCAAGGTCTAATTTATGAATTTTTTATAAATAAGATTTGTAACCAAAATGAAAAAGTACCGTATACTGATAATGACAGAAGGGAGGAAAGAGTAATGAGCTGCTTTAACTTTGGTTCAAACAATGGTTGCTGTGAATGGATTATCGTTCTCATCCTTATCGCAATTCTTTGTGGTGATCGCGACAACGGCTGTGGTTGCAGTAACTGCTAACTGACGGCGAGGAAAGACGGTCCGCTTTGAGCGGGCCGTTCTTTCGTTGCGTTTAAATGTGATTTCCAATCCATCGCCGTGGGCGATACCGTAGTTATTCACTCCGCTTGTAGCAGAAAGAAAGAACGGACCGCTGGTGCAGTCCGTTCCTTCCAAAACAAATAATAAGAGGAGATGTATGAATAGATTTAAGCAAAATTAGAGGGGTTGGCTGACCGCATATGACGGCCAGCCCGAAGTGCAATTCATCTTGGGGGAGATTTTTTATTGCATATTTATAATAGCAAAAAAATGTGAATAATTCGTTACACACATTTTAAAATTCAAATAAATAATTATTAACAAATACGCGATTATTTCACGCTTTGATAATACTCAACAGCACTCGACATAAACGGCACTGTCACATTAAAATACTCGGCAAGTTCCCACATTGATGTCACTCCGCTTTTCATCAAATTTTTAAGTTCGCTTTTGTCAATAAGTAAACGGTACGCAAATATATCCGCCCGCCGTTCACATCGCTTGCGGTCGTCAACTTTGGAATATTCATTGTAAAACGAACCCGTAAGACAATGCCCGATTTCGTGCGCAAGATATACCCTTTCCTGCGCACCGCTCAGGCGGAAAAAGGGATCTATTGCTATGTAACAGCCGTCTTTGTCGCATAAAGATAAACTCGGACAACCCGACAGCTTAAATCCGTTTACCTTAACATTACGCGAACTCGCATAATCGTATAAATCATTGAGCTCCAGCATTTTCACCGCCTCTTTCCTAATGTACTCAAACTAAAAATTTGGATTTTTCTTCTGCTCGTGAATGAACTTTGCGTATCTTCGCACATCCTCTAACATTTCATCTGAAATCTCATCAGCGTCACCGCCCCAAAGCGCAAACTTAATATCCTCCGACTCATTTGACTTTTTATCGGAAATGCCAAGCAAAAAATCTGCGCTCACATCAAATATCTGCGCAAGTTTCCCAACCGTCTCCGGATTTGGCGTCGCAAGACCTTTCTCCCACTTCGCAACCGTCTGCTGTGATATCCCAATCATCTGCCCGAGCGCACTCTGCGAGATCTTCAATTCTGCCCGTAAATTTTTAAGCCGTAAACTAAAACTGTCATTCATTTTTTCCACTCCCTACAAAAATATTTATTCCCCGTAAGTGTTTGATATCAACAGTATACCACTAATGGTTGTAAATTGTCAAGACAAATTTTACAAAAAGTTGTTGACAACGCCAAAAAGTTGTGATATATTATGTTTGCAACAACAAAAGGTTGGAAGTTGCAAAAGGAGGTACAGCAAAATTGCGTAAGATTAAAAAAATCAGGCTCGAACGAGGATACACCCAGCGGTATTTAGCGTACAAAACGGGAGTCAGTCAGCAAGCGGTTGTAAAATGGGAAAGCGGTATATCGGCGCCAAAATACCCGCGATTGAAACTGATAGCGCAGGCACTTGAATGTGATGTCAGTGATTTGCTTGATGACTAAAATTTAGCAAAGTTGCTGTACAAAAATCAGTACAGTAAGGAAGTGATGCAATGATTTGCATACACAACGGTGTAAAAGAATGTGACGGGTGTATGGACTGTATGGACTTGGACGGTGCGCTTCATTGCGAACTGTGTGGGGAAGTGCTTTACGGTGAGTATTACGAAATCGAGGATATGCTCATATGCGAGGACTGCATTTCGGACTCTAAAAAGATAAATTGAGTAAATGTGTATGAAGAAAAATATCAAACAGAGTATGCAGTCGTTACTCAGGCTTCCTGTAAAAAATGACGACGACATCAATGAACTGCGCAGTCTTGGAGTAAAAGCGAAAAATCCGTCTAACAGCGAACTTATCGCTCTACGGCTTTTCGAGGCGGCGAGGAAAGGTGAGATGTCGGCATTAAAGGAAGTGCTGCGGCTTGATAGTGAAAGCGAGAGTGTGCAGGACATTGTCAAAATCATCGACGATTTGAGTGCAGAGTGTGACAGTTAGCACCCGCAGTACAGTAGGCGGAGGATATAACGGGTTTTGGCGGTCAAAAAAGCGGTATCGCGTGGTGAAAGGCGGTAAGGGCAGTAAAAAATCTGCGACAACCGCACTTAACATCATCTACAGAATGATGAAGTACAAGGACGCAAATACGCTTGTTGTGCGTCAGGTGATGGACACACACCGCACCTCCACCTTTGCGCAGTTAAAGTGGGCAATATCGAGGCTGAAAGTCGGGCATCTTTGGAAAAGTACGGTCAGTCCGATGGAGATAACATACATCCCGACCGGGCAGAAGATACTGTTTCGGGGGTTTGACGATGTTTTGAAACTTGCATCCACCACCGTTGAGAGCGGTTATCTGTGTTGGGTATGGATTGAAGAGGCATATGAAATCCCGAGTGAAAGCGACTTTGACAAACTCGATTTATCTGTTCCCAGAGGTGCAGTACCAAAGCCGTTATTCAAGCAGACGACTATCACATTTAACCCGTGGCACGAGGGACATTGGCTGAAATCACGCTTTTTCGATAAAACAGCGGACAATGTAGATACATTCAGTACAAATTACCTGTGTAATGAGTTTTTGGACGATAC
>JAXJSX010000114.1:0-1766 GCA_036309925.1 Acutalibacteraceae bacterium
AGACTTAGCTACAATTTTAAACAGTGCAAATTACGCGTTTGAAAAAGAAAAAAAGGGTTGTAATTTTGGGGTTTTGTGATATACTTATTATGAGGGAAAATTTGAAGTTTTCTTTGAAAGGAATGGTCAAATATGAGGAAAACTAAGATTATATGTACACTTGGTCCTGCAACAGACGATGAAAGAGTACTTCGTGAACTTATGTTGTCGGGAATGAATGTTGCGAGAGTCAACTTTTCGCACCAGACGCACGAGGAACAGTTAAAGAGGATTTCGGTAGTCAAAAGACTGCGTAAAGAACTCAATCTGCCGATTGCGCTTCTTGCAGACACTAAAGGCCCTGAGATCAGAATCGGTACATTTAAAACCCCGAAAGTTACATTAAAAGAGGGGCAGCAATTCACACTCACCACCCGTGATGTAGTCGGTGACGAGTCGATTGTCAGCATCAGTTTCAAGGGATTGCCCGGCGATGTCAATAAAGGCACACACATTTTAATAGACGACGGTTTGATTGATATGACAGTCGATGCAATTTCTTCGACTGACATCACCTGCACCGTCATCAACGGCGGTGAAATTTCAGCACGCAAGGGCGTTAATGTCCCGGGCATCCGCATTTCTATGCCGTATATCAGCCCGTCTGACCGTGCAGACCTGCGTTTTGCAGTCGAAAACGATTTTGACTTTATCGCAGCATCGTTTGTCCGCACCGCAGATGATGTCCGATTGATTAAAGCCGAACTCAATCGTCACGGTTGCAACGATATTCGTATTATTTCCAAAATTGAAAACCGTGAAGGCATTGAAAATGCCGACGAAATCTTAAAAGAGTCCGACGGACTTATGGTTGCACGCGGTGATATGGGCGTTGAAGTCCCGCTTGAAGAAATCCCGATGATACAGAAAAAACTTATCCGTAAGGTGTATCTTGCGGGCAAGCAGGTCGTTACCGCTACTCAAATGCTCGATTCTATGATGAAAAACCCACGCCCGACGAGAGCGGAAACAACCGATGTCGCAAATGCAATCTACGACGGCACTTCCGCTATTATGTTATCAGGTGAAACCGCAGCAGGCGCACATCCAATTGAAGCACTCAAGACTATGGCGAGAATTGCGGAAGTCACAGAGCGTGATATTGATTATAAAAAGCGGTTCAGAAATACCGTTCACAACGACTTATATAATGTAACAGGCGCAATTTCGCACGCAACAACTGCGGCGGCTCACGATCTTGATGCGAAAGCAATCGTTACCGTAACCGAATCAGGCTCTACTGCACGAATGATCTCAAGATACCGCCCTGCAGTTGATATTATCGGATGTTCACCGAGCAAAAAGACCGTGCGACAGATGAATATGTCGTGGGGCGTTACTCCGTTGCTTGTCGAAGAAAAGACAAATACCGACGAATTGTTTAAACACGCAATCACCGCTGCTCACAACGCAGGATTGCTCAGCGACGGCGATCTTGCGGTTATCACCGCAGGCGTTCCGCTGGGTAAATCGGGTACAACAAATATGATAAGAATCCACGTTGTCGGGGAAGAAATATAGCGATAAAAAAGCAGTCGAAAGACTGCTGTTTTATTAGGTAATAGGTAAGGTGTCGCCTTCGGCGATGAAGAGCATGCCCACAAAGTTTATTCACAAAAATCAACCTACTTCATATTATATAACGAGGTTTCGTCTAAACGGCGGGACAAATATACAGTCGGGGGTCCGACAGAAAGGTTGATTATATGGATAAGAGGACAATCTCG
>JAXJSX010000115.1:0-2146 GCA_036309925.1 Acutalibacteraceae bacterium
ACAGTGCGTTTTACAGAGATATTTTAGATGTATAAAAAATAAGCAGACGGTTGTCTGCTTATTTTTCTTTAAACTCCATATTCTGATATATGCGCTCCATTCGCTCGTCCGGGAAGCGTTCATCAACTATTTCCCAAACTATATTTGTAGGTTCAATTCCCTTTGTACGCTGTGACCAACGAAATACTGCAACCGAACTCATAATTGTATTTATAATAAAAAATACCGTTAATGCCCAAGTAGCAATCTTACCGATTTTATTCGGTATTTTTAAAATCAGCGCTGCCACCCGCGGATACAGACTTTTAATCCAAAAAAGTCCGATAATGCCCCAAAAAATCGAGTACATAACGCAAATTCTTCCGTTCAGATCAAACGGCATTGCGCTGTAATCCCACGAGCGTGTATCGAAAAGCGTTTCCTGTATCCAAGAGCAAGCATATTCAAACGCACTGCCCGTCAGAAAACTTACACAAAATACAACCGGTTTTCCACGATTGCGGAAGGCATACAGCACCAGGGTGAAAACAACCGCTCCTGCGCCGTATAAAAGGTTGAAAGGACCATAGACAAGTCCTGAACGGCTTTCAAGGTAGCCGTGTTTTACCAAGCACCACGCAAGTTCGATTATAACGCCTACAAAGCAACCGATAAAGCAGACCAAAAGCAGTTTGTATACATTCAATCCCTGTGCAAAATGATTTGACTTGCTTTCGATTAAATCTATCTGTGAGTTGGTGGGTGCGTGCGGGATAACTCTCTTTTTCTTACTTTGAGTCAACTCGTTCCATCTCGTTGAAAGTTCGTCATTCATATTTATAGATTGTATGTACGCTTTGCGTATGTTCGTAGTTGCGCGTTTATACGATGCAAGTTGCATGCGTACTTGTTTGTCGGTATCTTCGTCTATTTGGGAAGATATTTGCCCGTCGCAAAACTCCAGCATTTGTGTTTTTGTGTTTTTTACTGAGTTCAGCAAATTTCCACTATGTTCTTCAAGTTCGGTTATGACTTCGGTCTTTTCTTTAGTGGCCATTTATCTCACACTCCTAATTACAATTATACCATTTTACTCTTGTAAAAATGAAAGTAATTCTTGCAAACTTCCCCCTGCGGTATCAGGCTTATCTCCTTTGCAAATCAGGCAGTCAGTGACAAGGTAGGTGTCAAGTCCGATGCTTTTAGCGGAAATGATGTCCTCTTCTACATTATTGCCAATCATAATACAACGTTCGGCGTTGAGATTGAATTTATTTAAAATAGTTTCGTAATACTTCGGATTCGGCTTGCAGTAACTCGAATTTTCGTAGTCGGTGACATAGTCAAAGTCGCTGTCAGACAGTCCTACCCACGAAAGACGGGTGTTTACTGCAACTCGTGGGAACAGCGGGTTTGTAGCAAGTATGACTTTATCGGCAATCTTCTTGGCACGATCCACTATTTCTTTAGAAATTTTACTCTCGTTTGTAAAGGCTTTTGCATTATTAAACTCGGTTTTGTAAAATTCATCGAAAACGGGTATTTCATTGTAAACTCTATCGCCGAATGTATCAGCAAGGCACGACCAAAACACAGAGCAGTTTGATTTTTCACCATTGTTTACAGTCATTTTTTCGACACCTTTCCACATCACAGGTATCAAGGTCTCAAAGGTGTAGCCGAGATTTTCGACATTTTTTGTGAGCATTTTAAGGTAGCCTTTTACAAATATGTCGTTATCCATTGGCAAGAGTGTGCCGTCCAAATCAAAAAGAATCGCTTCAAACTTCATTTTTTCACCTAAAACAAAAAAATTTGAGATTATTATAGCACAGTTTTTTTAATAAAACAAGGCTTTAAGCAATAAGATTTATTTCTATTAAAAAAAATTTTAATTTTTTTGAAAAAAATGCTTGACAAATAGTACTGATGCTGATATAATATCATATGTCGCTGATGTGCGGCTGTTTGAGTTATTAGCTCAGTTGGCAGAGCACCTGACTTTTAATCAGGGTGTCCGGGGTTCGAATCCCCGATAGCTCACCAGTGAAAGCGGCAACTAAATGGTTGTCGCTTTCTCCTTTTATTTTGGGCCATTAGCTCAGTTGGTTAGAGCAACCGGCTCATAACCGGTTGGTCCGGGGTTCGAGTCCCTGATGGCCCACCA
>JAXJSX010000116.1:0-7107 GCA_036309925.1 Acutalibacteraceae bacterium
AAACCTTGCGGTTTCAGTGATATTATATTCGCCCTTAAAACTGTCCGTAGGACAATATCACTAGCGTTAGCTAATATCACTGCGAAGCAATATCACTCGCCGTCAGGCGAATATAACTGTGGCACCTTCCTTACGGAAGGTGCCACAATGAGCCTTTTTTTATTTTAGGATTGTTTAGTTGCGACTTCGCCCGATTTTTTGTAAATGCTGTTTTCGGGGATGTATCCACGCACCATCGAGAGCGGATAAACATTGGTATTCTTTCCGACAACCGAGCCGGGATTTAAAACCGTACCGCATCCAATCTCAACATTGTCGCCGAGAACGGCACCGAACTTTTTATATCCGGTCTGCACCTTGTCACCGTCAATCTTTATGGTTACCGGCGACTTATCGCTTTTAACATTAGATGTAATTGAACCTGCACCCATATGCGACTTGTAACCGAGAATTGAGTCACCTACATAATTATAGTGCGGCACTTGAACATTATCAAACAATACTACATTTTTAAGTTCGGTCGAGTTGCCCACAACGCAGTTTTTGCCCACTATCGCACAGCCGCGAATAAACGCACAATGGCGAACTTCGGTGCCGTCATCAATAATACACGGCGGTGCAATAAACGCAGTCGGCGCAACAGTTGCGTTTTTGTGAACGAATATACCGTCTGCGACTTCGTTGAATTCATCTTTGTTAAGAGTTTTTGCAAGTTCAATGATGTAATCTTTGATTTTGGGTAACGCGTCGAACGGAAATTCACATTCGTCAAAAAGCGATTTAGCAATAGTTTTTTCAGTATCAAGTAAATTACAGGTTTTAAGTTTTTCCATACTAATACCCCTTTCTATTACCTATTTTATAATAATTAAAGAAAAAAATCAAGATTTTTCAACTTTTCTATTTAATTTTAAGAAAAATTGTTGTATAATAAATTAAAAACATAAAAAGGAGACCCTGTTTTATGGATAATAAAATAAAACTCAACATCGGCGGTGTTGATTTAATTTTGAAAACCAATGAAGATCCGAAATATATGCAACAACTCGGAGATGAGGTAAACGCGCGTATCCGTGAACTTACCCGTAACAATTCCTATGTTTCCACAACAATGGCAAGTGTGATTACCGCACTTGAATATTGCGATAAATTGAAGAAAAATAACAATGAAATCGGCGGTATGAACAGCGATATAAGCAAACTCGAAACCGAGATAACCGAACTTCGTCTTGAAGCCGAACAGGCACGCCGTGAAATCGAACGAATTAACAATGAAAATAAATCTCTGCGTGCTAAAATCTCCCGCAAATGAGTGAGATTTTAGCACCCGCAGGTTCTCCTGAAATGCTTAAAGCCGCAATCAGAGCAGGTGCTGACGCGGTTTATTTTGGTTTAGGGAGGTTTAATGCAAGAGTAAATGCCGAGAATTTCACGTTTGATAATATCGGCGAGCATATCTCATACTGTAAAAGGCGAGGTGTGAAAGCATACCTTACACTAAACACTCTTGTGTCTGACAGGGAAATAAATAGCGCACTCGATACCGTAAAGGTCGCTTGCGAAATCGGTGTAGATGCGGTGCTGACACAGGATATGGGACTTATATCGCTTATAAAGCAGTGTGCGCCCGACTTACCGCTTCACGCTTCTACTCAAATGGCGGTACATAATGTGGCAGGACTTGAAATGCTGCACAAATTAGGGTATTCCCGTGCAGTTTTAGCCCGTGAAAACAGTTTTAAAGAGATTGAGAAAATCTGCAATCGTGCAAAGCAACTCAACATAGAAATAGAAGTTTTTGTCCAAGGGGCACTTTGTATGTGCGTGTCCGGGCAATGTCTTATGTCTGCGACTTTAGGCGGCAGATCCGGCAACCGCGGACTGTGTGCAGGCACTTGCAGACTACCGTTTTCATTGCAAGGCTCGAATGATGAATATGCACTCAGTCTGAAAGATTTAAGCCTGCTATCCGACTTTTATAAACTTTCGCAGGCGGGTGTTGAGTCTTTTAAAATTGAAGGTAGAATGAAACGCCCCGAATATGCCGCTGCTGCGGTCGCTGCCGCAGTTGCCGCCCGTGATAACGCCCCCGATTTTAATGAAAAACTCGAATTGCTTAAAAATGTTTTCTCGCGGTCGGGATTTACAAAAGGCTATTTCGATATGCAGATAGACAAAAATATGTTTGGTATCAGAAGCGGCGACGATATTGAGAACGCTAAAAAGACTGTGTCGAAAATCCACAGTTTTTACCGTGGTGAACCGCCTAAAATCGCACTCGATTTCGAGTTTGTCGCAACCGAAGGCTTGCCTATAAAACTTTCAGCTTTAGATGGCGAACATACAGTTACCGTCACAGGAGATACCCCTGAAATTGCAAAAAAGACTGCCACGAGCGAGCAATTCATTAAAGATAAACTTTCAAAACTCGGAGGTACAGGCTATCATTTGAATCAAATAAATATTATCCTCAGCGACAATTTAGCCATTTCTGCAGGTGCTTTATCCGACCTTAAATCACGCGCGGTCGAGCAAATCGAGCAAAAACGCGGTAAACTCAAACCGTATAATTTCAATGAAATAAAACTAAAATACCTACAAAATCGCACCGCACGCACCCCAAAACTGTATCTCAACCTACACCACATCTCGCAACTTCCCGAATGTGTTGCCGACGGTCTGATTTTACCGCTTAACACACCCGACACAGATATAAAAAATCTGCTCCGATCAAACAGTGATGTGTGGATTAAAACTCCGCCTGTTATCTGGGATGAAACCCCGATTTTCAACCGCTTACTTGAACTGAAAGCAAGTGGTGTAAAAACAATTTTAGCCGAAAATATCGGCACTCTTCATCTGATTGAAAAAGCGGGGCTAAATGCAGTCGGCGGTGCAACGCTCAACTGCTTTAACAGTTACGCACCGGATGGCTATAATCTCAACCGTTTCATTATATCGAGAGAGATGCACAAATCAACCTTGCAAACACTGACAACAAACGCATTTGTCGGCGCTGAAGTTTACGGTAAAATCCCAATGATGACTGTCAGAAACTGCCCTGTCAGAGCACGAGTTGGATGTAAAAACTGTACGGGTTGCATCACCGACCGCAAAGGAGCGAGATTTGCGGTTATGTGCGAGGACAATGTCACCCGTATCTATAACGACCGCCCAACCTACCTTTGCGACAGAACAGACCTTCTTGAGTTACTTGACTTTTGTGTGCTGAACTTCACAACCGAAAGCAAAGAAGAAGCGGCAAAAGTTATCGACTTATATCGCCAAAATTCGCAGTATAACGGCGATTTTACACGCGGGATGATACAAAATCAGGTGAAATAGGGTAGACAAACGGAAAAATATCTGCTATAATAGTTAAGATATATTCAGATGAAAGGATTTTTTTATGGAAAAGTCATTTTATAAAGTTATTACAGACAGGGTTGCAAAACTTCTTTGCGACAACGGTTTCAAGCGTGAAACGAACGAAAACACCGAGTATTTCACAGGCGATAATTACGCTGTAATGGTTGATTATAACGAAGAAACACAGTGCGTCGAACTCAAAAGTGCGGCTCTCAACAACGGCGATACCGCAGATTTCGGCGTGATGTCAAGTTGGTTGCTTACAAACGAGTCTGACGACCGTGATAAATTGAGCATTGCAAACGATTTTGAAGATAGTTTAAGCGAACTTATCGGCATCAAAGCATCTACCGTTTCCAATCGTAATTCAGTCGCAATGCCGACAAAGCAGGCAAAGGCTGAAACTGTTGACATCAGCATTATGACAGCGCGATTCCTTGATATGTACCCCGCTTATAAAGACGCATATAAGGAAAATATCGCAACCTATGACGAGTTTTTATATGATAAGTTTTTCAACGATTTCGCAGTTGCAGAATTTAAAAAAGCACTTTCTGAAAACAATAAAAAGCGTATCACAAAAACTCTCGACTGGCTCGCAGAGTGCTACATCAAAGGCGAAGAAATGGTAGTCACTACCGTTATGTACACTGTTATCGCAGGCACTTTAATCGGTGATGAAAAGGCAGAACAGGCCTTCATTTCCTACACAAAGGGCAGTGATAAATATAAATACATCTACGGCGCAACCTTGCATTTAATGAAATACCTCAAAAAAGGCAAAAACGCCGAAAAATATATGTAATTTAAAAACACTCGATTTACAGTCGGGTGTTTTGCGTTTTTCAACAATATCTTGACAAAATCCCTCCAAAAATGGTATAATGATTACAAATCAATATTGGAGGACTGTAAATGAAAAAATTTTATCAATAATGGTTTGTGCATTGCTTTTAATCGGCGCAATGTCAGTAAATGTTAGTGCAGAAACCTACACACAAGACTACATTAAATATACAGTCGATGAAGCAAGCGGTACTGCATATGTATCAAATGCGGATATGAACATCAAAAACGCAAACATTGTGTCAGAAATCAAGGGATATAAGGTCACTTCAATCGGTGAGAGTGCATTTGCAAACTCTACTTCACTAACAACTGTAACCATCCCGGATACTGTTACAACCATCGGCAAAATGGCGTTTTACGATTGTAACGCGCTTTCTTCAGTAACCTTTGGTAATTCAGTTGAAACTATTGATACCAGCGCATTCTCAACCTGTGCTTCGCTGCTGTCTATCGACTTGCCTGATTCAGTCACAACAATCGGCTACGGTGCTTTTCAGGATAGTTCGGCGATCGAAACTATCTCTCTCCCCCAAAATGTTACAAGCATCGGTGAACACGCATTTTACGGCACCGCTCTTTTTATGGATGAGAGCAGTTGGCAGAATAATGTCCTTTACATCGACAACTACCTTATTAAAGGCAAAACTTCTCTTGTAGGCAGATATACAGTAAAATCCGGCACTAAACTTATCGCGGACGGAGCGTTCCGTAATTGTGGGGATTTAACAGGCGTTGTTATAAATAAAGATGTTGAAATTCTCGGTAGATATGTGTTTGACGAGTGTGAAGAAATAGATGCACTTTACTACACAGGCAGTCAAGAGGAATGGAAAGAAATTTCTGTCGGTACTGATAACGAGGCAATGGACGGTTTTAAAATCAACTACAACTATAATCCCACCGTGGTTATTATTGTGGCGGTTGTAAGTATCGCCGCGGTTATAGGTCTGCTTGTGGTGTTTGTGGTCACGATTGCTGTGAAAACAAAGAAATCTACTGTGCCGAACAACAAAAAGTCATCTAAACAAAAGAAAAAATAATTTAAGAGCCGAGAACTGCAATCTCGGCTTTTTTAACTACTTGACAATGTGTATATTTTTGCGGTATAATAATTGTGCGAGTAAATTACGCAGTCGCGCTGTTTGTAACAGTGAGGAAAGTCCGAGCATCACAGAGCAGGATAACGGCTAACAGCCGCCGAGGGCGACCTTAGGGAAAGTGCAACAGAAATAAACCGCCGTTTACGGTAAGGATGGAAAGGCGAGGTAAGAGCTCACCGGCGCATATGAGAGTATGCGGCCATGTAAACCCTATCCGATGCAACATTGACAGGGGGCTTCACGCTTGCTCGGCGTTACCCCGAAAAATGGCTTGAGGCGGGCAGCAATGTCCGTCCCAGAAAGATGACTGCGCACGACAGAACTCGGCTTACCGATTTACTCGCTTAAATTAAAATTGCGCCGCGTTCTTCGCGGCTTTGCGTTTTTTAGGAGGCAATTTTGAACAAAAACGACATTGTAACACTTTCAATCACCGCCGTGTCAAACGAAGGGTACGGCATCGGAAGAGCGGATAACACCGTTGTATTTGTGCCGTTTGCGGCAATCGGCGATAAAATTGAAGTGCTGATTGTCAAAGTTAAAAAGAACTTTTGTTTCGGAAAGATTTTGAAATTTATTGAGAAAAGTTCCGACCGTATCACGCCCGATTGCGATGTATTTTCGCGTTGCGGCGGATGCGCATACCGCCATATTTCATATACAGCGGAAAAGCAGATAAAGCGTCAGCGAGTGACTGATTGCATCACCCGAATCGGCGGACTTGATGCTACTGTCCACGCGGTCACATCAAACGATATTACCGACTGCTACCGCAATAAATCGCAGTACCCCGTCGGCAAAAACGATTTCGGTACAGTAAGTGGATTTTACGCACTCCATTCCCATCGCATTGTCGAGTGCGAAAAGTGTAGTTTGACCGACCCTGTGTTTGATGAAATTCGTGTGGCTGTACTCGATTTTGCAAAGAGAAACCATATCGCACCCTTTGATGAGCAAACGCATAAGGGTGTGCTTCGTCATATTTATATCCGCAAGGCGACCGCCACAGGCGAGATTATGGTCTGCCTTATCATCAATGCAGATGAAATTGAAAATGAGCAGAAATTGGTAGATTTGCTATGCAGTTTTAATAAAAACATCCGTACCATTGCAGTCAATATCAACAAAAACCGTTCAAATGTAATCTTAGGTCAGACTACTCGAATTTTATACGGCGACGGATATATCGAAGACATTTTGTGCGGACTTAAATTCAGAATAGGTGTGCAGTCATTTTATCAGGTTAATCGCGATATGGCGCAGTTGCTTTATGAAAAGGCGTATGAACTCGCCCGCCCCGAGAACAAAACCGTGCTTGATTTATATTGCGGTGCGGGCACTATCGGGCTGACAATGGCGAAGAAAGCAAAAAGCGTAATCGGCGTTGAGATTGTAAACGAGGCGGTTGAAAATGCTCGGTATAATGCAAAAATCAATGGTATTGACAACGCTCGGTTTATCTGCGGGACTGCATCTGATGCGGCTAAGAACTTGTATGAAAACGGCGTCAAAGCCGATGTCGTTATCGTCGATCCTCCCCGAAAAGGACTTGATAACGAGCTGATTGATACCATCTCAAACGGATTTTCCCCTGAGCGAATCGTCTACATCTCCTGCGACCCTGCCACCTTTGCCCGCGATTTAAAGGTTTTCTCGGAGTATGGATATACCGCCACCGATGTCTACCCTTTTGATTTATTCCCGAGAACTGCACATGTCGAAAATGTTTGTTTACTTACAAAATAATGATTATGCAAAAAGGATTGATTAAATGAAACTTTTGATAATT
>JAXJSX010000117.1:0-2291 GCA_036309925.1 Acutalibacteraceae bacterium
ACCTAAAGTTACAGAAATAGCGGTTGACACTACAAGTGAGAGTCCTAAATTGCCAAACAGCGTTGATGTCGCACCTGCGGTTATCATACACAAAACACCTGCGATAGCGGGCTTGCCCAGCGTCCCCCATAGATTTGGCATTACGCCCGAATGGCGCATTAGTGAGGTGAGGTTTAAGGTGACGATTACTGTATAGCACGCAAGTGTCGAATACGCCGCTCCGACGATGTTAATTTCGGGGATACCGACTAAAATCGCATTGAGTGTGACTTTTGTGGCGACACCAATCAGCACATTTCTCACCGGGATCTTCTGTTTGCCGATGGCTTGCAACATACTTGTAACAGGCATTGCGATACCCGCAAGCACACCTGCGATTGCGAGCCGGAAAAGCAGTTTTGCCATTATTGAAACCTGCTCGTTTTCGGGATAGAATATCTGCAAAATCGGTGTGGATAAAACAGAAATTCCAAGTCCGACAGGCATAGCGATAATTGCTACAATTCTAAGTACCGCCTCAATATTGAATTTAACCATCTTTTTGTCGTTCTGCGCCCACGCTGTTGCAACATTCGGGAGCGCAGAAATGCCAATCATTGATGTGATTGTGGGGATAAGGTTGTAAAAAGAATATGCGCCGCCCTTGTAGCAACCGTAGAGATTGCTGTTGATGTCCTCAAGCGGAACAGATAAAAGTGCTGCGCCGTGAGATGCGATAAGTGCCGCACTATCCTTTTCAATAGCACCTGACAACTGGTTTTGTACGGTTGCAAGGTCGATTAAACTCGCTAAATTTTGTGCAAGCGCACCGAGTACAACAGGCAGTGCGAAAAAGATAAGTCTTTTTAAGTTTTTGCGGTCGGGCATTGCGGGGGCGGAACGCTCAAGTTCCTCTGCTGTAATGCCGTCGCCGTAAATTTTATCACGCAAAACAAGGAAAGCCGCACCGATTACAGTACCGAGTGTGACACCGCCGATAGCACCCGCCGCGGCATACGGTAGGGTTGCGTTAAACACATTTTCCTGCACTTCACCTAAAAATGTATTGCTGACAGTCTTGCCTGCGTCGTTTATAACTTTCCCGAAAACAGTACCTGTTGACTGATAGTCGTTGATTCCGATTTTGATAATGATGAAAGCGATTACAAGTCCGAAAATAAGCTTGCCTGCCGCCTCGATTACCTGCGACACCGCTGTGGGATTCATATTGCGTACGCCTTCGTAATATCCTCGATAGCACGACATAACACAGCAGAAAAGCATTGACGGCGCAACAACTAACATACTGTACATACTGTCGGGTACGCCGGTGACATAGTGGGTGAACGGATATGCGACAAGCGCGATTATCATAAAGCCGAGCAAACCTGTGACAAAAAAGGTCTTTTTAGCAACTCGAAGCAAACTGCGTGCATCACGGAACCGCTCTTGTGCAACGGCTTCTGCAACCAATTTCGATACCGCAATCGGAAGTCCTGCCATTGCGATAGTATAAATCGGGGTGTAGATATCGTATGCGGCGGAATAGTAACCCATACCCGTCATACCAATGAGGTTACCAAGCGGTATTTTAAAGATTGCACCGATGATTTTAACTATCACGGTGGATACCATTAAAATCAGCGCGCCGTTCAGAAGATTGTGCTGTGTTTTGGTTTTTTTACTTGTTTTCAAAGCCTTCACTCCTAAAAATTACAGCATCTTGACAGCGGCAAACGCTATCTCACTCATATCAGCCTGTTTTTTATCGTTTTGTGCAGTATATGTTTCAACTGCGCTGTCGTCTGCGTCGTCGGAAATACTGCGGAATGCGATGAACGGGACATCTGCTTTATTGCAAACAGACGCGATGGCAGCAGATTCCATATCGCACGCATTCGCACCGAAGTTCTCAACTAAAAATTGCTTTTTATTGCGGTCAGATACAAACATATCCCCCGACACAAGCACTGCATCAGTCATACCGCCTGATGCCTTTTGGACAGCATCGTACAAAGTTTTGTCCGGGGTGTAGATGCTCTTTTCCTGCGGTTTGATACCGGGTTTGTAGCCGATGGGAGTTAAGTCAAAATCGTGTTCGACATACTTCACACCGACTGCAAGTTCACCTTTGCGCAGCTTTGAGATAGCACCCGAAAGTCCGAAGTTGATTATACATTCAACGCCCTTGCCGTAGATGAGTGCGGCGGCTGAATTTGCAGCATTGACCTTACCGATACCGCAAAGTGTGCAGATTACTGTTTTATCGTCGATTTTAAATTCCAAAGTTTTATCGCTGTTGTAAGTATACT
>JAXJSX010000118.1:0-15939 GCA_036309925.1 Acutalibacteraceae bacterium
ATGACCAGACAGAAGCTATGACAATGGCTGATCGTATCTGCGTTATGAAAGACGGTCTTATTCAACAGGTTGATACTCCTCAACATCTTTACGATTTACCGTGCAACAAGTTCGTTGCAGGATTCATCGGCACACCGCAGATGAACTTCATTGATGCTAAAGTTCTCAAAATCGGCGACGATTTCTATGTTGAATACGGTTCTGAAGACACAAAACGCAGACTTGGTATCAAATTCAAGATCAAGCTCCCCGCATACAAAAATGAAAAGGGCGCTCTTGATAAATATGTTGACAAGGAAGTTATCCTTGGTATCCGTCCTGAACATATCCACGACGAACCGAAGCTCCTCGAAGAGTTCAGCGAAGGTCTTGTTGATGCAAAAGTTGAAATCACCGAACTTATGGGTGCTGAAACATATCTGTATCTCAACTCTGAAGGTCACACAATGATCGCTCGTGTTGCTCCTGAAACCACCGCTAAATCCGGCGATGAAATCAAGGTTGCATTTGAGCCGAAGAAAATCCACCTCTTCGACAAAGATACAGAACAGGCAATCTGCCACTAATCTGAATTTAAAACGGACATCTTTCGATGTCCGTTTTTGTTTGAATTAAAGACGCTCACTGTTCGTGAGCGTCTTTACCTTTATTTTGTGGTTGTGGGTTGCAATTTAAACGGATTTTCGTCATCGTCCGACTCAATCACATTTTCAGTAGTGTAACTCGACACACTTTGGTCTTCGAGTAATTTTACGGTATAAGTGTTATATGCACCGGTAGATTTTGAATAAATTTTGAGCGTGACACTGTCGCCTGCGGATTTATCAGCGATAACATCAAGTGCAACGTCTGCTGTAGTGATAGTCTTGCCGTCAATCTCGGTGATGATGTCACCCACTGAAGCGCCAAGATTATAAAGGTCGCTATCCGAGTCAATCGACTGAATGTAAAGACCGCTGGGTATATCATTAATGATTGCTGTAGCAGTAGTCACTTCAGTGTACGAAATGCCGAGCCTTGCTCTGCCGACAACCTTTTTATTCTCAATCAGACTTTTTGCAACCTTCACAGCATCATTTGACGGGATTGCAAAGCAAATACCTTCATATGAATCGAGCACAATTTTTGATGAATTTATACCAACAACCTGCCCTTTCATATTCACAAGCGCGCCTCCCGAATTGCCGTGATTAAGCGAGGCATCCGTCTGTATAACGCGCATTGTATACGTGGCGGTGGTTTGAGTTGAACTGCCGCTTTCAGTCGATACATTGCGAATTCTTCTGTTCGCCGCCGACACAATTCCCGCAGTCACCGAATTTGAAAAGCCGTTAGGCGTACCGATTGCTATAACTTTATCGCCCGCCTTAACTTCATCGGACTTGCCGAACGATGCAGGAGTGAGATCGCTTGCCCCCTCAATTTTGATGACTGCAATATCGCTCTTTTGGTCGCCTGCGACAAAAGTTGCGGGATAACTGATATCATTTGAAAGAGTTACAACAAATTTGGCGTTTGCAATTTCTGAATAAATATGGTCGTTTGTGATAACATAGCCGTTTTTGTCAATGATTACCCCCGACGAAACACTGCCCTTACCGTCAGTATCGTTATATGTGTAAATTGTGACAATCGACGGCGACACAAGTTGGGCAACTTCCGCCTCACTGTACTCACCGTTTTCATCAGCCTGGATACCCTCTGCAGTCGGCACTTTATCCTCAGTAAACTCAACATCGGGAATGTCATTTTCAACTTCCACAAGCGGATTTGTGATGTTCCCGCCGTCATTCAAAACATAACCTATTCCCGTACCGAGAGTGAGTGCAACGATAATCGCCAAAACCACGCAGAAAATTTTAAATCCGCGATTTGAGTTTTTCTGTGGCGGTGTAGGCGGTACTTGATTAAACGGGGGAGGATTATAACCGCTCCCATTATAAAAATTCGGTGGGGGTGGCGGATACTGCCCGTTTTGGTAGTACTGCTGTTGCGGCTCGGGTTCGGGTTGCGGCTCGGGTTCGGGGATTTCTACAGTAATTTGCGTTACATCGTCATCAAAGCCTGTATCTTCCACGCAATCCGGCTCAGTCACGGGAATATCCATGTTATCCTGTTCGGGTTGCGGATTAAATTCATTCTCAAAATCGTTCATTATATAACATCCTTTCAAATTTATCGTGTTTTAAGTTGGGCGTTCGGTAGATTTACTTCAAAGCAGGTATATTCTCCGAGCACGCTCGATGCGATAATATTTCCGCCGTGCAGTTTCAAAATCAACTTGACGATATAAAGTCCGAACCCCATACCCGTTTTATCTTCACTGCGGGAACGATCACTCTTATAAAATCTCTCAAAGATACGCCCAAGTTCCTGCTCGGTCATACCGTAACCCGAATTTTTGATATAAAGGTGCATTTTATCCTTTTGCAGATTTATTTTAAACTCGATATATCCGTTTTCGGGGGTAAATTTCACTGCATTTTCGATTAAATTATACATTACCTGATAGATTAAATCGCTATCCGCCGAAAGAAAAACGGTGTCAATATCGTCAAGTCCCCGTATGTCGATATTCTTGTTTTCGATGCGATTTTCAAACGAAAACAGAATTTGAAGCAGCATATCAGTCATATTAAACGAGGTGACATTCAGTTTCATTTGTTCACTTTCAAACTTTGAAAGTTGGAGCATTGAATTAACAAGACGGGACAGCCGTTTTGTTTCATCCGAAACGATTTTCAAATATTTCCCCTGATCACTTTGGGGGATAGTACCGTCTAAAATGCCGTCAATAAAGCCGGAAATGGTAGTCATCGGGGTTTTGAGTTCGTGCGACACACTTGAAATGAAACTTCTGCGCATATTTTCAAGTGACGCAAGCGACTTCGACATTCGGTTAAATTCCTCCGACAAAAGACCGATTTCGTCACGGCTTTCAATCGGGATATTTTGTATCATTTCGCCCTGTTCGAGTTTACGCGCCGCTTGCGCCATAAGCCTTATAGGACGGGTTAGTTGTGCGGTAACGATGTAAATTACCACGAACGCTGAAATCATTACAATCATCGCACAAATAAGTATAATCTTCACAAGTTCGCCGATGTATAAACTTAAATTTGCGCTGGGCACACTTGCAAACACCGCCCCTGCAATCGTGTCGTTATAATAAATCGGAGTGCCGACTGTGTAATGCCGGGTTTGGTACATATTATCGAGCGTGCCGAAAGTATATACATCCTCGCCGCCTTTGATTTTTTCCATTGCAGTGTACGGTACTGTATTTAATTTGTGGGTACAATTCTCATTTGCGGGATGCGAACAGGTGATGTTCTCGCCCTCGCTGTCAACAATAAAAATCTCCGCTCCCACAATATTGCTTGAAAGGGTAAGCAGATTGCGTGACTGCTCATTAAAACTGAAACTTTGCAAGGATTGCTCGGTGTGTTGTGCGATTGCGTGGACATTTCTGCCGAGGATTTCGTTTTTCTCGTTTATCCATTGGGTGCGCGAGTAAGCAATCAGAATTGCGCTGTAAATGATAAAACTGCAAAGCAAGACTGTGGCAGTAATCGAAAAATATTTGAAAAAAATACTGTTTTTTATTCTCATTGCGGTTTGTTTGTCTTAAATTTGTAGCCTCTGCCCCAAACGGTTTCCAAACTCCATTCAGGCGACACGCCCTCTAACTTCTCACGAAGTCTTTTCACATGAACATCAACTGTACGGCTGTCGCCGTAATAATCAAATCCCCAAACCTCATCAAGCAGTTGGTCACGGGTATACACTTTGTCGGGATTGGAGGCAAGATGGAAAATCAACTCAAGTTCTTTTGGCGGAGTGTCAACCTGCTTGCCGTCGACGGTCATTTCGTAGTTGGTTAAATTAACGGTGAGTTTATCGTATTCAACCCGTTTGACACTTTCATCAGACTGTGTGTTGCTACGGCGAAGCACCGCCTTGACACGAGCAATAACCTCTTTTGCCTCAAACGGTTTTACAATATAATCGTCTGCACCGATTTCAAGTCCCAAAACCTTATCAAAAGTTTCGCCCTTTGCGGTAATCATAATCACGGGCACATCCGAGATTTTTCTCAGTTCCCTGCAAGTCTGCCAGCCGTCCAAATTCGGCATCATAACATCAAGCAGAATGATTGCGGGATTGAACTTTTGAAATTTGTCGAGCGCCTGAGTACCGTCGTGGCAAACCAAAACTTCAAAGTCCTCTTTTTCAAGATAAAGACGAAGATACTCGCAAATGTTGTTATCGTCATCAACAACCAAAACTTTAATTTTTGGCATAAAAATCTCTCCCTTTTTGTTAATTTCCAATTTTATTATACCTTTTTTAAAACTGTAAAGGTTAATATTTTTTTAACACTAAATAACGGTATTTTTAATTTTTCGTTTTTAAATATTCAAGTGCCGACTGCAACTGCGTATCCTGCTCATCTGTGATAAACGCCGAATACTTCACAGCATACTCGCTTTGCTCCGCTTCAATGTCGGGGGTGATACCGATTTTGTTGTATGTTTCGCCGTTTTTATCCACCAACTCAGCGGTAGTCAGTTTTACCGCTGTACCGTCATTAAAACTAAAGGTAGTTTGCATAACACCCTTGCCGAAAGTCTTTGTGCCAACGAGTGCGCCTTTATCAAAATCCCGGATTGCAAGTGCAAAAATTTCAGCAGAACTTGCGGTATACTCGTTTGTCAGCACCGCCATAGGTACATCCCAGTCGTTGCCGGTTGTGTGGGTAAGAACGCTGATACTGCCGTCCTTCGACTTTGCACGCACCGCATCTCCCTTTGGCAGAATTTCATTTAGCACACTGCCCAGTGCATTTGTAAGTCCGCCTAAATTATTTCTCACATCAAACACAACTGCCGTGACATTCTGCGACTTTAGATCCTCCACAGCCGTTTTAAACTGACTTGATGTAGCAGATGTAAAGTCGGTGATTTCAATGTAGCCGACCGAGCCTAAATTGCGGTAGATAACGCTGTCTTCAACAAACTGACACAGTTTGGTGCTTATCTCAACCGCTTGTCCCTCACGGTCAAGTGTTAAATTGCAGGTTGCATCCTCATTTTTTTGAATGAGATTGGCAATCTGAGCAGTCGTCAGTCCCTTAACATCAGTACCGTTGATTGACTTTATAACATCGCCCGCTTTAATTCCCGACTGCGCCGCCGCAGACTGCGACTGAACATAAATTACTGTTACATCACTCGTGTCAGGGTGGATTGCAAATGTGATGCCGAGCAGTAAAGTCTGCCCTGCATTATCCGCCTTAAACTCCTGAGCACCCTGCGCGTTCATATAATACGAATAATCGTCACCTAAAGATGCCACTATTCCCGCATATGCGCCGTCCTGCAAATCGGCCTCGTCAAAATCATACAGATAATGCTCTTCCATTAACTTTACGATGTTATCGTACTTGCTTGTGTCGTTAAGTTGCGGGTACAACACAAGATAGGTTGCGCTTGACGATATTACCACAAGCAATACTGCAAGTATTGCGAGGTACTTTAGATTTACAATTTTATACATTTTTCAAAACACCTTCATTGTCAAATTTCGGGATAAAATCAGATGTCGCAGAATTTTTATCCTGCGAAAAGCCGTTAAATCCGAGGTCGCTTGCGTGATCTAAAACCTTATTATATTCAAACTTCGTAAGTTTGCGGTTGATTTTCGGGAAGTTCTTCGCATTTCCGCACGGCAGGTACTGACTCATTAAAGACAGCAAAAATGCGCCTGTGCCGAATTTGTTATGTAGGTCATCCAAGATTTCAATGCTATCACGGTAGTGCGATGGCATTACAAGGTGACGGATAATCACACCGTTTCGCATTATATCGCCCTGAAAACTCGGTGTGCCCGTAAGTTTTATCATTCGCTCTATCGCGCTGATTGCGACGCTGTAATAATCACGCGCCTTTAAATATTTCTCACATAAATTATCGTCTTTAAACTTTAAATCAGGTATAAAAATATCAATAACATCTTGAATTTTTGTTAAAGTTTCCACCGATTCATACCCCGAACAGTTATAAACAACGGGGATTTTAAGTTCCGGCTTTATCAATCTTATTGCGTGTGCGATTTTATCAATATACGGTGTCGGAGTGACTAAATTTATATTGTGTGCGCCCTTTTTTTGAAGTTCAAGCATTATCTCGCACAGTCGGTCTGTATCAATGCTTACACCTTTTCTTTGATGTGAAATGTCGAAATTCTGACAGAACACGCATTTTAAATTGCAAGGTGAGAAAAATATCGTGCCCGAACCGTTTTCTCCCGAAATACACGGCTCTTCCCACTGATGCAGATACGCTTTCGACACATAAATATTATCGTTAGCACCGCAAAAGCCGACTTCAAACTTTCGGTTTACATTGCAAGCCCGCGGACAAAGTGTGCAAATCATAAAAGCTCCTTAACAAAAAAGATTGCAGATTTCTCTACAATCTATTATGACAGATATTTTTAGTTTTTGCAATGCTTTAAACGGTTTTTTTGGATTTTACTTTGATTTTAGCGCCGATTATAAGTAAAATCGCACAAATCACAATACAAACTGCTGATACAACTGCGATATTTATCCACGGCGCTGATGCAATTTGTGAAAAATCAAGTTCACCCGTATCTGCGTTTTGCAAAACTGAAAAAACCGCAACAGTATCGTAAACCACAGCGCTGAGTACAGCAATCCAACCGAGTGCGGTTGTGGTAATCGCGCCTTTTTTCGCTGTCTCTCTTTTGGTAACTGTACGCAGATTTTCGTGTCGCAAGTCGATAATGCGGGATACATACCACAAAATCGCAATCAGCACCACGGTTTCGGGAATCATATAGGTAGCATTATAGGAAAGTGAGTAAATAAGCCCTTGTGTATCGGGGACTGACACGCCCGCCCAGACTGTGCAACCCGAAATCGTGTGGCAGATGTACCTGAGCACGCACACAATTACGCCACCCGAAATAAGTCCTGCGGTTTGGTTGTTTTTGAAGATATACCGACCGACAACAGCAAGGCTTGTCACGCTGAAAGCGATAATATAGTCGAGCATTATAATAGCGACTGCGGATTGCCACGAAGTTGCGTAACTCAAAGTGCCAAGGCCTGTGAGCAGTTGTATAACGCTGAATGTAACGCCGCCTAAAAGTCCGACTTTCAAACCGTGACGGTAGGAAAGAGCAATCATCGGGAACATACTGCCAACGGTGATACTACCGCCGTATGGTAAATCGAGCAGTTTTACAAAACTCAAGACGGTTGCAAGCGCAATCATAATCGCACTTTCAGTGAACGCTGATAAAGTTTGTTTTTTCATTTTCTCCTCTTTTCAAGAGATTACTTTTACTCTGTTTTCTCTTATCTGAAAAAACTCCCTTTCGGGAGTTTTTCTTAAAATCCTGTTGAATATGAATAGTTCATCGGATTGGTATGTTGACCGTTTACACGCACTTCAAAGTGCAGGTGCGGGCCGGTCGAGTTGCCTGTTGATCCGCAATACGCAATCAACTGACCTTTTTTAACGGTCTCACCGCTGGAAACCAGCAACGAACTGCAATGCGCATAAAGTGTCGCAATACCTGAACCGTGGTCGATTGAAATGTGGTTACCGTAACTTCTGTTGCTCCAAACCGCTGAAATTACAGTACCGTCTGCCGCCGCATAAATCGGCTTGCCGTATGCACCGCCGCAAGTGATGTCAACACCTGTGTGGAAACGGTAGGACTGCTGACCGTAGGAGCACGAGATGTAATATGACGATTGGAACGGCCAAGCAAAACCGCTGCCGCTGTATACACGGTTTGATGAAGTCTGCGCTTTTTTGATTGCAGCGACAATTTCCGCAAGTTCTGCTTCCTTTTCCTCGATTTCAGCCTGTAAATCGTCAGCATCCGACTGCAATTCATTCTGACTTGCAGAAATGCTGTCAAGTTTAGCCTGCGCCTGACTGTACTCACGGTCAAGTTGTTCCTGTTTTGCAACAACATCCGCTTTAAGTTCCTTGTTTTCAGCCATTATCGACTCGTTTTCTTCATTTAAACGGTCGATTTCCTTGATTTCTGCGTTTAAGTTATCCATAAGTGCAGTATCGTGTTCGGTTACACCGCGCATAAGTTCGGTACGAGCCAGAAAGTCGCCGTAATCCTCAGCACTCAGCAACACCGCAAGTTCACTGTACGAACCCGCAACATAGATTGCACGAAGACGCTGTTTCAACTGCTCTTTTGCATCTTCAACTTCCTGCTCTTTTTGCTCGATTTTAATGTTATTACTGTCAATCTTACATTGAATTTCGTAAATTCGGGAGTTGTATAAGTCTATCTGATCCTGAAGATTGCTGATTTTTTTATTGAGAGCCGCCTGAATGTCGGTATATTCCGCCTTGCTTTTTTCCAAACTGTCAATTTTATTTTCGATTTGCTTTTGTTCTTCTTCATATTCTGCAATCTGTTGTCTGATTTCGCTTGCAGTAGATGCAGATGCAATATGCAAAGATGTAACCGCCGCAATCATAATTGACAGCGATAGTACAAGCGACAACAATTTAACTACTTTAGAACGCACGGAACTCACTTCCCTCTTTTCTCAAATACTTACCGATTGAAATAATACTGCCTACAACACCTGTTACAACGCCAAGGCACAAGAACATACCAAACATATACAAACCGAAATCCATAAACGGCATAAGTGTGACGCTCATCTGCTCAACTTTAGTGATGACAAGCGTATACGCTCCGTAAACCGCAAATGTGGATACGATCGCACTCGACAACCCCAAAATTATACCCTCAATAACAAACGGGGTTCTGATGAAGTTGTTGGTTGCACCGACTGCCTTCATAATGCTGATTTCGAGTTTTCTTGAGTGCATTGTAATCTTGATTGTGTTTGCGATAATTACAAGTGCAGTAACAAACAAGAGTGCGATAATGCACAATCCTGCTGTGTTGACTAAACTTCTCATATTTATGATTTTCATTGTCAGGTCACGCGAATCGTTGATATGGTCAACATATTCGACTTTCGAGATTGCCTCGATTGTTTTGTCAAACTGGGTTAAATCGTCAAACGAAATACGCATACCAAACGGCAACCACGAGCCTTTTGACTCGCCGTCATTCTCGATAAACTCGAACAGTTCTTCATATTGCGAGCCCATTGAGTCGACAAGCGACTGCACACCCTCTTCTTGAGTTACAAACTCGCAGACATCTTCGTTTACATTTTCGAGTGCCAAAATTTCAGCATACGCTGTACGCGCCTGTTCTTCGGTTGCCTCGTCAGTAGTGTAGACCATTACAACATTCTGCTCTTGCAGATTTTCAAGCATTACATCTACATTGACCGACAAGATTGTAGCCGCACCGATAAGCACCATAACCGCAACCAATACACCGATTGATGCAATGGACATCAGTCGATTGTGCCAAACATTTTTAAAGCCTTCTTTTACGAGGTAACGGAAACTTCTCATTGCATTACCCCCTCTAAATTGTCAGCGACTACTCTACCGTCTTCAAGCATTATAACCCTGCGGTTAAAGTCACGCACTAACTGATGTTCGTGGGTTACCATTACAACGGTAGTTCCGCGACGGTTGATTTCGGTGAGAAGTTCAACGATTTCATATGACATATTCGGATCGACATTACCTGTCGGCTCGTCCGCAATGATAAGGCTCGGATTATTGATAAGCGCACGCGCAAGGCCTACGCGTTGCTGTTCACCGCCGGACAATTCCATCGGAAATGAACGCGCCTTATTGCCAAGTTCAACCATTGATAAAACCTGCGCAACTCTGCGTTTTATTTCACGGTTGGACGCTCCTACCACACGCAGTGAAAACGCAACATTGTCAAAAACATTCATTGTGGGGATGACGCGGAAATCCTGGAATACAATGCCCATAGTTCTGCGAAAATACGGAACATCCCTGCGTCTGAGTTTTGATAAGTCGTAGCCGTTTACAAAAATATCGCCTGTGTTCGGGGTTTCTTCTTTCATTATTAACTTGATGAATGTAGATTTACCCGCACCCGAACGGCCTACAACGAACACAAATTCGCCTTTGTGAATTTTAATATTAACATCATTGAGAGCGTGAGTGCCCTTTTGATACGATTTTGTTACTCCGTTGAACTCAATAACAGGTTGCCCTGCTTCAAGTTCTATTGCTTCCTTTCTGATAACGAACAGTCCTTTCTTTATAAAGTCGCCTTAATATTTAATGGGATTTGCGCTTAAATACTTCTTAACCATAAGCGCGATTTTAAATACGATCGCGTGCTCAAATTCACGCAAATCAAGACCTGTCAGTTTGCGAATTTTTTCCAAACGATATACAAGTGTATTTCTGTGTACGAAAAGTTTTCTTGATGTTTCGGATACATTAAGGTTGTTTTCAAAGAATTTCTGGATTGTGAAGAGAGTTTCCTGGTCAAGACTTTCAATAGAACCGCGTTTGAATACTTCGCGAAGGAAGGTTTCACAAAGTGTAGTCGGGAGCTGATAAATAAGTCTTGCAATGCCGAGGTTGTCGTAACTGATTATCGACTTTTCAGTATCAAAAACCTTGCCGACTTCAAGTGCAACCTGTGCTTCTTTAAACGAACGGGCTAAATCTTTAACGCCCTCAACGACCGAGCCTATACTAACGCCTGCGTGCAGATAGAACTCGCTGGAAAGTGTGTCAACGATTGAACGAGCAAGATTTTCAAGGTCTTTGGTTGAAATGTCATTCTTGATTTCCTTAACGATTGCAATTTCTGTTTGGCTGATGTTGATAACAAAATCCTTCTGCTTGTCAGGGAAAAGATTTTGGATAATATCAAATACAGCAACATCGCTTTTTGTGATCAACTTCACAAGCAAAACAACGTGGCTCACTTCTGTGTTGAAATGAAGCTCGCGAGCCTTAACATAAATATCAGATGCCAGAATGTTATCAAGGATAACGTTTTTGACAAAGTTAGCCCTATCGTATTTTTCATCGTAATAGTGTTTGAGATTAACCATCGAAACTGCCATCAAATTAACGAACTTTGCAGCATCATCATCAGTACCCTCAACAAACATAATGTATTCGGGCTTGCCGTCAGAGCCGAAAGGCTTGTATGTATATCCGCCGCAGGTGAACGCTTCTGACTTTGTGCGTATGTCCGCACTTGTGATTTCCACCTGTGTGCCTATCATACCAAGTTCGCTGCTCGCTATAACCATAAAAGACTGATCGGCAATGCCGACTGTACGGTCAACCGCTTCACGCATTTGATGTACTACACTTTGAAATAAACGATTTGACATAATATTTAATCTCCCTTTTGAAAAATTCTACATTTTTCACAATCTGAAATTTCTCTTCATATACATTTTACACAAACTTCGTCCAAATTTCAAGAAAAACTTTTGGATTTTATAAAAAAAGTTACAAAATAGTCATTTTTATTGACTCAATTTACATATTATGGTGAATTATGAAGTTTAAACAAAACATTTATTCAATTTTTGTGAAAATATTTTAAAGTATATTGACAACTAACGAATAATCATTTATAATGATATTGTTCGATAACGAACAATTATTTAATAAAGGGTGCTTTTTATGAACAAAAAGAGACCTATCGGGCACGAAATCAAGGTGCTCTCGAATGCAGTCAGCAGGAAGTTTGAGGCTAATCTGCGTCAAAACGATTTAGATGCCGCCACAGCAAATCACGGCAGAATAATGGGGTATCTGCGGCGCAACGCTGATAAATCGGTCTACCAGCGTGATATTGAGCGTGAGTTTAATATATCCCGCTCGACTGTCACGAACATCCTGCAACTTATGGAGAAGAAAGGTTACATTGAGCGTGTTTGCGATGACAACGATATGCGTTTGCGACGGCTGATTTTAACAGATGCGGGATACAGAATGGATAAAAAGATACTCAACTGTTTAGACACAACTGAGGAACAGATAGTCAGCGGTATCTCACAGTCTGATTTACAGGTGTTTTATAAGGTCGCAGAACAAATCAAGTCCAACTGCGAACTAAATATAATGAAAGGATGAATGAAATGATAAAAAAACTACTTTCGTGTGTACGGGAATACAAGCTACCGTCAATTCTTTCGCCTTTGACTGTTTCAATGGAAGTTTTGATAGAGGTTTTAATTCCCTACCTTATGGCGGACTTAATCGACTACGGTATAAACAAAGGTGATATGCCGTACATATTAAAAATGGGGTTATTCTTGTTTTTATGCGCATTGGTATCGCTAATGTTCGGTGTACTCTCAGGCAGATTTGCCGCAAAAGCGTCTGCGGGTTTCGCTAAAAATTTGCGTCACGATATGTTCCACGCGGTACAGGATTTTTCATTTTCCAACATTGACAAATTCTCAACCGCCTCAATCATCACCCGACTGACCACCGATGTTACTCAAGTACAAAACGCCTACCAGATGATAATCCGCATCGCCGTTCGTTCTCCGCTGATGTTTGCGATGTCGCTGATTATGGCACTTCGTGTGAACGCCAAGGTTTCAATGGTATTTTTGATTGCGGTGCCGATTTTGATCGGAACTCTCGGTTTTATAATGATTAAAGTGCATAAAATCTTTGAGAGGATGTTCAAAACATACGATGAATTAAATAATACCGTACAAGAAAATCTGCACGGTATACGGGTTGTAAAAGCATTTGTAAGAGAAGATTACGAACAGAAAAAGTTTAAGGGCGTATCAAAACTGATATACAAACTCTCCACTGATGCTGAGCGAATTTTAGCGTTCAACTCGCCTATAATGCAGTTTTGCGTCTACGGCTGTATGTTGCTGATTTCGTGGATAGGTGCAAATCTTATTCAGCAAAGCCTAATGACCACAGGGGAACTGATGAGCCTTGTTCAGTACACAATGCAAATACTCAACTCACTTATGATGTTCTCTATGTTCTTCGTAATGATTGTAATGTCGCAAGCATCAATAAAAAGAATTGTCGAAGTGTTAGACGAAAAGTCCGATTTAGTAAACCCCAAAAACCCGATTATGCAAGTCAACGACGGTTCAATCGAGTTTTCAAATGTAAGTTTCAGTTACAAAAAGGGCAGCGACGCATACAGTCTTAAAGACATTGATTTAAAAATCGAGTCTGGACAGACCATCGGCATCATAGGCGGTACGGGTTCGTCAAAATCAACGCTTGTACAACTAATTCCCCGTCTTTACGATGTCAGCAAAGGTACGCTTAAAGTCGGCGGTATTGATGTTCGTGACTACGACATTGAAACGCTCAGAAGTGAAGTTGCAATGGTGCTTCAAAAGAATGTACTTTTTTCAGGCACGATCAACGATAATATCCGCTGGGGCAATGAAAATGCAACAGATGAGCAGATTAAGCACGTCTGCGAACTTGCGTGCGCCGATGAATTTATCGAGAAATTCCCCGATAAATACGAAACCTACATTGAGCAGGTCGGTACTAATGTATCCGGCGGACAAAAACAGCGTCTTTGCATTGCCCGTGCACTTCTCAAAAAGCCGAAAATTCTCATTTTAGACGACTCTACAAGTGCGGTCGATACTGCAACCGACGCAAAAATCAGAAAGGCATTCCGTGAGGAAATCCCCGACACCACAAAGTTGATTATTGCACAGAGGATTTCGTCTGTACAGGAGTCGGATAAAATCATCGTGCTTGACGAAGGAAAGGTTGTTGCATTCGGCAGTCACGATGAACTGATGAAAACCAGCAACATTTACAAAGAAGTATACAACACACAGATGAAAGGAAGTGAGTAAAATGCCCGGACCTAAAGGACCAGGACCAAACGGAAGACCTCCGAGAGGTGCAATCGCCTTCAACAAAGACAGTTTCGATATGAAAATCATCAAACGACTGCTATCCTACCTATTAAAATACAAATTCCGACTTTTAATAGTTGTTGTATGCATTTTATTCAGTTCACTCGCAGGTGTACTCGGTTCACTGTTCTTGCAAACCTTAATCGACGATTACATCACTCCGCTCATATCAGCGCAAGGCAGTGAAATCGCCGGACTTTTCGGTCGGCTTTTAAAAGCGATTGCTGTGATGGGCACGATTTACCTTTCGGGCATTATCTCAACCTTTGCGTACAATCTTATTATGGTTTATGTATCGCAGGACGTACTAAAAATCATTCGTGATGAAATGTTCACTCATATGCAAACATTGCCGATTAAATACTTCGACACTCACACTCACGGCGATATTATGAGTTACTACACCAACGATACCGATACACTCCGTCAGATGATTTCTCAAACCATTCCGCAGACCTTATCCGCACTCGTAACGATAATTTCAGTGTTTATATCAATGATCGTAACAAGTTGGCAGTTGACTGTTTTCGTTGTGTTTTTCCTTGTATTGATGTTGTTTTTAACGGGCAAAATCGGCGGAAATTCGGGTAAGTTCTTTGTTAAACAGCAAAAAAGTTTGGCAGCCGTCAACGGCTATATAGAAGAAATGGTAAACGGTCAAAAGGTAGTTAAAGTATTCTGTCACGAAGAAAAATCAAAGCAGGAATTTGATATTCTCAACGAGCAACTTTGCCAAAACGCAACAAAAGCAAACACATTTGCGAATATTTTAGGCCCGATTATGGGCAACCTCGGAAACATTCAGTATGTATTGCTCGCAGTAATCGGCGGTCTGCTCGGTGTCACAGGCTTTGCAGGCGGTGTATCTCTCGGTTCGATTGCCGCATTCCTGCAATTATCAAGAAGTTTCAATATGCCGATAAACCAGTTATCACAGCAGTTGAATATGGTTGCTATGGCAGTTGCGGGTGCAGGCAGAATTTTCAATCTGCTTGACGAACAGCCCGAATAGGACAGCGGTTATGTAACGCTTGTAAACGCCAAAATCGAGGACGGTCAGATCGTTGAAAGCGAAAAACGCACAGGTATGTGGGCTTGGAAGCATCCGCACGAAAACGGCACGGTGACATACACTGAACTTCGTGGCGATGTTCGTATGTTCGATGTTGATTTCGGTTATGTTCCCGAAAAAATCGTACTTCGCAATGTATCGCTTTATGCAAAGCCGGGGCAAAAAGTGGCTTTCGTAGGTGCAACGGGTGCGGGCAAAACCACCATCACCAACCTTATCAACCGTTTTTACGATATTGCAGACGGCAAGATACGCTACGACGACATCAACATCAACAAAATCAGAAAGAGCGATTTACGCCGTTCGCTGGGTATGGTTTTACAGGAAACCAATCTGTTTACCGGCACGATTATGGAAAATATTCGCTACGGCAAGTTGGATGCGACTGACGAAGAGATTTACGCGGCAGCTCGTCTTGCGAATGCCGACGGCTTTATCAATCGACTGCCCGACGGATATAACACCGTGATTTCGGGTAACGGCGGAAGTTTATCGCAAGGTCAACGGCAGTTGATTGCGATTGCGCGCGCCGCTGTCGCAGATCCCCCCGTTATGATTTTGGACGAGGCGACTTCGTCAATCGACACTCGAACCGAGGCAATCGTTCAGGCAGGTATGGACTCGCTGATGAAAAACAGAACTGTGTTCGTTATTGCGCACCGTCTGTCAACCGTCCGCAATTCCGATGTTATTATGGTACTCGAACAGGGTAAAATCATCGAACGAGGTGACCACGATACGCTGATTGCTCAAAAGGGCAAGTATTATCAGTTGTACACCGGCGCATTTGAACTTGAATAACCAAAAAACCTTCTCGAAACCGAGAAGGTTTTTTAGACGCGTTTTTTTCAAACGCGTAATTTACACTGTTTAAAATTGTAGCACACGCTTCGCGCAACCATCGGTGGAACACAGAGGCGAACGCCCCCAGCCCCCCTTTAGGGGGCGTTCGCTTCGCTCTATCGAGCGAAAGTGGTGCGTTCCAATC
>JAXJSX010000119.1:0-4863 GCA_036309925.1 Acutalibacteraceae bacterium
GAATAATGAAGCTGTCATCAAGAGTTCTTCCTCGCATATATGCGAGGGGCGCAACTTCAATATTCCCTCTTTCCTGATAACGCTGAAAATTTTCAGCGCCCAGCATATCAAAAAGTGCATCGTAAAGCGGACGCAAATACGGGTCGATTTTCTGCTGTAAATCGCCCGGCAAAAATCCTAATTTCTCACCTGCTTCAACTGCGGGGCGGGTTAAAATAATTCGTGTGACTTGCTTTGATTTAAAAGCACGCACTGCCTCAGCCACCGCTAAATATGTTTTGCCTGTACCCGCAGGTCCGACACCGAGGGTGACCGTGTTTTTTTCAATCGCCTCAACATATTTTTTCTGACCGAGTGTTTTCGGGCGAACAGGTCTGCCTTTTTGGGTTATGCAAATACAACTGTCATCTTCCGACAAGGTGGAATAAGCATCAACCTCGTTGTCAAGCGCAAGTGCAATAATGTACCGCACTTGTTCGGGCTCGAGCGGTTGCCCTGTGCGCACAACATCTGTCATCGACTCTATTGCGCCGAGTGCCTTGTCAACACAATTTTCTTCACCCGAAATTTTCAGAACGCCGTCACGGTAGACGATTTCGACTTCGCACAGTTTTTCAACAAGTTTAATATTTTCATCAAGACTGCCGAACAACGCCGACGGATTTGACAAAAGTGAAATATCAGCAATTTTTGAAGTCACAAAAACAATCCTTTACTTAATATAAATATACATCATATAGTATAACACAAAAATATCAATTTGTCACGGGTTTATTAAAATTTTTTCTTCTTTTCCTATCATTTCTTTGCAAAGATATTTTGCTGTGATTTTCACACCGTCATTTTCAATCGAAATCACAGGCTCGCTCACACTTAAAATGCTATCAGAAAACCTTTCTTTTGCGGTTTTTTCAAGCTCTGCTCTTGCACGGCTCACAGCCTCATTTTCATCAATGGTATATCGGGTTGTTTGGACTTTATAAAATGTTTTGGATGTGAGTGTGATGGGCAATCTCACTTCATCGAAAACGGGTGTGAATGTTTGTTGCTGTGCTTTATATTCATATGTGATTTCACCGAAAAAAAGCGGTATTTTAAGCCGGAAAAATGTCAGCACCGACCGTGTTTGACAATCGTCTAAAGTGGTTTTACTCTCTTGAGAGAACGGCACAAATACTTCGAGCGGATTTTCAACCTCTGCGTAAATTTCGGCATTTGAACGACAAAACATTGTGGTGTTGTTGGTTAAATCAACCGTGCCCGACACCAAAAGCTGTCCTTTTGTAACGGCTTGACCGGACTTGACACAAGGCGTTCCGCCATACGCTTTGACGCTGATTATTCTACCGCCTTTGTCTGCAATAATATTACTCGGAGTATATTCAATTTCTTTTGGTACATCCGCCTTCATTCTGCACTCAACCTCTAAAATACAACCGTTTAAATTGAGTGTACCCCACGATAATTCATCAATTTCATTCAGCAGATTATTGCGTATCTGCTTTGCATTTTCAGCAGTAAGTTTAGATTGCAAACATCCCTCAAAAACGCCTTGATTTTGCAATGATTGCAGTATTTCATCTCTCGGCAAATCATCACTGCCGATAATGTTTACATTCCACACGAACATTGATAAAACATTTAAAATTGTAATGAAAATGACCGCCCCGACTGCGAGGCCAACGCGTTTTTTATATTTGATTGCAGTATACCGCAACCCGCGTTTTCGGCAGATTTTCAGCTTGACTTGCGCTTTCCTTGCAAGCGGTAAAATGTATCTGTAGTCGCTCGCGCTCATCGAACCTGTCAAGGTACCGTTTTTAATTTGGGGTGAATAGATTTTCACTCCGTAATGTGCGCAAAGATTTAAAAATCGCTCGAAAAATCCTTTGTCTGATGTAAACTCAATATAGGAAAATATAAATCGCCAAATGTTAGAAAAACGCAAAATTCACGCGACCTTTCAATCAACAAAATGAAACAGATTTTATACTTCCTGTAATATTCAAATTGCCTACCGAAAACTCATCAATAGCAAGATTTTCTCCGCAAACCGAGATAATGCAATCGGGCGCATTGATGTTGATTTTGCAGTCAGTGTAATTGAGCACCGTGCAATTTCCCTCAATATTTACACAACTTGACGAATATAATTGAATATAAAGCGACTTTGACAGCGCACCGTCAGGGAAACCGAGCGCACTCGAAAAACGGTCAGACCGTGACTTTTTCTTTGGTAAATTCATAATTCCACTCCTTTTATTTGTAAATTTTATGTTTTTCGGTGATAAAATATGAAGAAAATCGTTTTAACCCTTTTTACTGCAATTTTACTCATTTTATCTGCAACCACTCTGTCTGACGGCGTGCGACACGGACTTGATGTGTGCGGGATGGTGCTGATACCGTCGCTTTTTCCGTTTTTAATCTTCACCGCGTATCTAAATGAAAAATCGGTGGTTTCATCAATCTCGTCCACGCTCGACCGTATCAGCCGAGTGTTTTTACATTCGCACGGCGAAGAGATGGCGGTGTTCCTTGTGAGCCTGCTTTCAGGATACCCTGCAGGAGCGACAATGCTGAGTGCGATGCTCAAAAACGGTGAAATCTCAAAATCGAGAGCAGACACCGCAATATATTATTGTTTTTCAGCAGGCCCTGCGTTTATCTACACTGCAGTCGGACAGGGGATTTTACATTCATCACACGCAGGATTGATTTTACTTTGCTCGCATATTTGTGCGAGTATAATCACAGCGTTCACTGTCGGTATCACACACAAAACAAACGAAAATTCAGCGCGAACACTACATAACAAAGACGGAAATATCGTTAGTGCTGTTACAAACGCAACCGCATCAATGATTGCAATCTGCGCAATCACAATCGCCTTTTCCGCCGCTTTAAATCTTATTTACAAACTGCCGATACCGACTGTGGCAAACTGCGTTGTATCAAGCCTTTTAGAAGTCACAAATGCGTGTGTTGCATTGCCGAAAGTGACATTTTATCTGCCATTGTATTCGGCGGTAATCGGCTTTGGCGGACTGTCGGTAATATTGCAAATCTGCTCAATTTATAAAAATATGAACATTGAAAAGTTCATATTTTTCCGATTATACCACGCAGGACTGTCGTTTCTGATTTGCACCGCACTTTGCGCACTTTTTCCAATCGCACTCGAAACATCCGCCCTCACACCAAAGCTAAATGTCTATACCGCACCGTTCTCACTTGCAATGATTTTGATGTGCGTAGTTTTTTGCGTTAGTGCATATACAAGTCAAAACAGTGAAAAATTTTAAAATTTTCTTATTTTAATGTAGATTTTTATCCGCACTTGTGCTAAAATGTTATAGATTAGAGATATAATAGGTGAAGATTTATGTTTTTTAAACTTTACGGGCAAAATATTACCCCGGGTTGTGAAATCTGCGAATATGTTTCACAGCGTCCTGATAACACTCTTTCGTGTCAATACAAAGGTGTAGTCTGCAAGGGCGATAAATGCAGAAAATTTAAATACGATCCACTCAAACGAGAACCAAGACTGCCAAAAGAACTTGATAAATTCGATAACGATGATTTTTCAATCACAACAGATGAAACGGAGAGTTGAAAATGGAGAAACTCAAACTTAAAATCGGTCTGTTTAATGAATCGTTCCCACCAACGATAGACGGAGTATCTAACACCGTTTACAATTATGCGGTGAATTTAAAGAAAAATCACTGCGACTGCACGGTAGTAACCCCGAAATATCCGAATGTGACTGATGACTATGATTTCGAGGTCTACCGCTACCAGTCGTTTGAAATGACAAAAAAACTCGGTTACAGAGTCGGCAATGTTTTATCCCCGAAAATGCTGTATGACTTGCGCAAACAACATTTCGATATAATTCATATCCACTCGCCGTTTGCGTCAAGCGTTATCGCTTCAGAACTGCTCAAAGTCGGATATAAAATGCCGGTCATCATCACTTACCATACTAAATACGATGTTGACATCGAAGCTCGAGTGAAATCAAAGGCAATGCGGTCAGTTTCAATGAAATTTTTAAAGCACAACCTAAACAAAGCAACTGAAGTATGGTCGGTTACTTCGGGCGCAGTTGAAAATCTGCGTCAAAACGGCTATAGAGGCAGATGCTTGGTTATGCAAAACGGCACAGATTTCCCAAAAGGCCGAGCCGATGAAAACACCTGCGACCGTCTTCGTACCCGCTTTTTAATCAAGGATGACTGCCCGACACTTCTTTTTGTAGGCAGAATGATGTGGTATAAAAATACTAAAATTATCTTCGATGCACTCAAAACGCTCAAAGGCGATTTTCAGCTTGTTATGGTCGGCGACGGTGCGGACCGTGCGGCAATGGAACAGTATGTCCGTGACATCGGCTTGTCTGAAAAAGTCATTTTCACAGGTGCGGTATACGATAGAGAAGTCGTGCGAGCATTCTTCTCAATCGCAGATCTGTTTTTATTCCCGTCAACTTATGACACATCAGGTCTTGTAGTCAAGGAAGCGGCTGCGTGTTCGTTGCCGAGTTTAGTCGTTGCAGATTCCTGCCCGTCAGAAGGCATTATTCACGGCGAAAACGGATTTTTGTGTCACGAAAATTCGGTTAGTATGAGTAAAACATTAGAAAAAATTTTAAACCATCCAAAACTAATTAAAACGGTCGGTGAAAACGCCGCAGACACTGTCTATCTATCGTGGAAAGACTCTGTCGCGCGCGCATATTCGCGCTACTGTCAAGTGGCAAGCGAATGGGACAAGCCGTTGCCGTATCAATACAGATAACGAAAGGATTAAAAAAATGAGTAACTACCAATTAGAAAAGCAGGAAAACGCAATTAC
>JAXJSX010000120.1:0-6582 GCA_036309925.1 Acutalibacteraceae bacterium
CCCTTTGGCAAGGCACAATGGCGGCACCGACATCAGTCACCACCCTATACACAGAAGAGCGTGAACAGGGAATTGCATACTTCAGAATGCAGTCTTTCGGCGACAACTCGCATCTGTATGTTGCAAACGAGCCGCCCGCATTTGCAGGCAGATTTTGCGAAAAATACGATAATTTCGACGAACGCCATTAGTAAAAATTACAGATTTAAAAATAGAATAACAACCCCGAAATCCGCTAAATCTACGGAAAAAGGGGTTGTTTTTTTGAAACAAATTAAAGCGTTTTTCAGTTCGGCATTCATCACCTTAATCATACTTTGCCTTGTGATTGTCAGTGTGTACTGCGCAATAAAAATCGACAATACCGCAGGGTATGTATCGAACAGCACCGATGAAATCGTCTACGACGGTATTTTAAATTTCAATCTTTTCGGCGCATCACTTCAAATTAACTTAAATTTCATTGTAAAAATAATTAAGGCAATCGGTCTTTGGTGCGCTTTTTTCATATAAAAAAAGGACCTTCCGGCCCTTTTTATTATTTGTTTTCTTCGATATAATTTACAACATCGCCGACAGTTCTGAATTCTTCGATCTGGTCTTCGGGGAACTCGATTTCGTATTCGTCTTCAAGTTCCATAACGAGATCGACTAAATCAAGCGAATCCGCCTGTAAATCATCGATAAAATTGGTGTCCATAGTGATTTGATCTTGAGGTACTTCAAACTGCTGTGCGAGTGCCTCGGCTACTTTTTCATAAATCATATTTCTTCCTCCGTAAAAATTAGTAGACAAATTAAATCAGTTGTGATAAAATTTATATGCGTCCTGTTATTAAATAATATTTGATTTCAGTACTTTTGTCAATAACTTTTTTGAAATTTTTTATATATTGGAGGAAATTCCCTATGAAATTCGCACTTACAGGCTATCCGCTCGGTCATTCAATGTCACCGTTTATACATAGTGAACTTTTTAAATTGTCGGGTGTTTCAGGAGAATATACAAAACTCGAACTCGAACCGAGCAAACTTAAAAGGGAAGCGTTTGAGGGACTTTCAGGCTTTAATGTCACCATTCCGCATAAAATTGCAATTATTGATTTGCTCGATAAAACCGTCGGCATTGCTGAAAGAATGAAGACTGTCAACACCGTTAAAATTGAAAACGGCACCTACACAGGCTACAACACCGACTACGACGGTATGATGTATTCTCTTAAACTGTCGGGAATTGAACTTTCAGGCAAGGTCTTGCTTTGCGGTTGCGGAGGAGTTGCGCGTATGATGGCACATACTGCGCTTAATAATAACTGCGATGTCACAGTCTGCGCAATGGATATGGATATGGCGCACGACTTTAAAAATTATTTTGATGAGGAATACGGCATTGATATGAAAATAATCCCTCAGCAAAGCGATATCTCAGACGAATTTGACCTGCTTATCAACGGCACTCCCGCAGGTATGTATCCGCATTTTATGAACGATTTACCTGCAAGCGAAAGTCTTGTGAAAAAATGTAAAAATGTGTTTGACGCAGTTTATAATCCGAGGGAAACAAAACTTACAGAATTTGCACTGTCAAATGGCGCAAAAGTTGCATACGGTATGCCGATGCTCGTTTTCCAAGCGGCAGCGGCACACAAAATATGGTATAATGCTGAATTTAAGGACGCTGATATTATGAAACTTATCGAGATGTCCAACGCCAAAATGAAGGAGGATTTCTAATGAATATCGTGCTTTGCGGTTTTATGGGATCGGGCAAGACCACAATCGGCAGATTGCTTAAAGAAAAACTCAAAATGCCTCTCGTTGATATTGATGAAATGATTGAAAGTGACACAGGACTTACAATTTCTCAAATTTTTGAGAAGTTCGGTGAAGACGGTTTTCGTAAAATCGAGTGCGATACCGTTAAAAAGGCGTCAGAAATGAAAAATACAATTATTTCGACCGGCGGCGGCTCGGTTTTAAATCCCGATAATGTCACCACACTCAAATCAACAGGAAAAATCTTCTTTTTGGATGTCACCCCCGAAACAGTTTTAAAAAGGCTTGACGGAAATACTACCCGCCCGCTTTTGCAACGACCTGATAAGGAAAAAGCGGTGCGCGAACTGCTAAATGCCCGCAGGGATAAATATATTTTTGCGGCAGATTATGTGGTGAAATCCGCAAACGAAAGCCCGATGATTGCCACAAAGGAAATAATATGCAATTTATAGAATTTTAATAAATAATAAAAAACACTTGACATCTTTCGCTATTCATTGTATATTTATTATGTTATGCACGATTTTTTGCATCTGTGCTATACCGTTCATAAATTGAATAATTATCAGGCAGTCTGAAATTCAGACTGTTCACATCACGCAGTTCTTAACAGGGACCGTGACGGGCGACCGTCTGTGAAATCGTAAACTGCAATCGAAAATGCTCGATTTGCATGAAACTCTTTGCGGGGTCTGCGATTAGCGTGGTGTGGGGTTGCGCAGAGCTGTTATTCGGCTTACGTGGTCTTTGCCGCAAAGGGGGATGCAAAATGGAAATTAAAAATGTTATTGAACTTAGGAACATCGTAGTAGAATTTGACGGAGAGCGAGTTATAGACAATCTCAATTTGTCAATAAAAGACAAGGAGTTCGTGACTTTACTCGGCCCGTCGGGATGCGGAAAAACAACAACTTTGCGTACGATCGCAGGTTTCGTTGAACCGCAATCGGGCGATGTTCTTTTTGATTGTCAAAAAATTAACGATTTACCGCCGTACAAACGCAATGTCAATACGATTTTCCAGCGTTATGCACTGTTTCCGCATTTGAATGTATACGATAACGTTGCGTTTGGCTTAAAGGTAAGCAAAACGCCGAAAGACGAAATCAAGAAAAGAGTAACCGAAATTTTGTCGCTTGTCGGACTTGCCGGGTTTGAAAAGCGCAATGTATCCAAACTTTCAGGCGGTCAGCAACAGCGAGTTGCAATAGCACGAGCAGTAATCAATCGCCCGAAAGTGTTGCTTTTGGATGAACCGCTTGCCGCACTCGACTTAAAACTGCGTCAATCAATGCAGTTTGAACTCAAAAAAATTCAGCAAAAACTCGGTATCACATTCGTATATGTCACCCACGATCAAGAAGAAGCGTTGTCGATGTCTGATACTATCGTGGTAATGCAAGACGGTAAAATTCAGCAGATCGGCAGTCCTACCGATATTTATAACGAACCGCAAAATGCGTTTGTCGCAGACTTTATCGGCGAGTCAAATATAATTCCCGGCATTATGAAAAAGGATTGCCTTGTAAACATTTTAGGTGTCGATTTTGAATGTGTAGACAAAGGTTTTTCGGAAAATGAGCCTGTTGATGTCGTAATCCGTCCGGAAGATATTAAAATCGTACCGGCTGACAGCGGTAAAATTAAAGCAACGGTAGACAGTTGCATTTTCAAAGGCGTTCACTATGAAATGATAATGAAAAGTGACGGGTACGAATGGCTTGTTCAGTCGACAAAATCCGAGAAAATCGGCGATGTTGTCGGTATAGATGTCGAACCATTTGAAATTCATATTATGAAAAAATCGGATATCCCTGTATATTCAGATGAAGACGGGGAGGAAGAATAGTTGAAAAAAAGACTTGCAGCGCCGTACCTTGTGTGGATGGCGATCTTCGTAATCGTGCCGATTTTTATGGTAATCTACTTTGCATTTACCGACAAGTCAGGTGCGTTTACGCTTGATAATATCGTAAAAGTCGGCGATTACACCGAAACTTTTGTTGATTCAATCGCACTCGGTGCAATCTCGACAGTAATCTGTCTTGTTCTCGGCTACCCGCTCGCACTCATTTTCTCTCGTGCGAAAAAACATATTCAAGGTACACTTGTATTGCTTTGTATGCTCCCTATGTGGATGAATTTCCTACTTCGCACATATGCGTGGATGACTTTGCTTGAGAAAAACGGACTTATCAATAAATTTTTGGAACTCATAGGCATCGGCAAACTTCAGATGATAAATACCGACGGCGCAATAATTTTGGGTATGGTCTATAATTTTCTGCCGTTTATGATTATCCCGATTTACACTGTTATGCAGAAAACCGATCATCGCTTGATTGAGGCGGCACAGGATCTCGGATGTAACCGTTGGGAAGTCCTGCGCAGAGTCACTTTGCCGTTGTCAATCCCCGGAATTGTATCGGGCATCACAATGGTATTTGTACCTGCCGCATCGACATTCATCATCTCGAAAATGCTCGGCGGCGGTAAAATGATGATCGGTGACGTTATCGAAATGCAGATTATCGGCGGCGCTAATAACCTTAATCTCGGCGCGGCAATCTCGCTTGTGCTTATGGTGCTTGTTCTCATTACGATGATGTTTATGAACCGCTTCGGCGATGAAGACAACGAGGTGGGAATGATATGAAAATACTTTCAAAAATCTACACCGCACTCATTTTCGTGTTTTTATACGCACCGATTTTCATCTTAATTATATTCTCGTTCAACGAATCAAAAAGCCGTTCAATGTTCACGGGCTTTACATTCAAGTGGTACGGCGAACTTTTTAAAGATGATATGATAATGTCCGCACTCGGCAATACTTTGATTGTCGCCGCAATTTCTGCGGTTGTTGCAACTTTAATCGGTACAGCCGCGGCACTCGGCATTTTCTCGATGAACAACAAGCTGCGTTCAACATTGATGTCAGTCAATAATATCCCGATGGTAAACCCCGAAATCGTAACGGGCGTTTCAATGAGCCTTTTGTTCGTGTTCGCTATCGGCGTGTTAAATAACATCGGTTTTGAATGTACACTCAATATCATCACGCTGATTATCGCGCATATCACATTCAACATTCCGTATGTCGTACTTTCGGTGTTCCCGAAACTTCGACAGATGAATAAACACAGTTACGAGGCGGCACTCGATCTCGGCTGTACACCAATGCAGGCTTTGTTTAAGGTAATTCTTCCCGAGATTATGCCGGGTGTTATCACAGGTGCGATTATGGCATTCACCCTGTCGCTCGACGATTTCGTAATCAGTTACTTTACTTCGGGCCCGCAGTCACAAACATTACCGCTTGTTATTTATTCAATGACTAAAAAACGCATAAGTCCGAAAATTAACGCATTATCTGCGATTATGTTCGTAACTGTACTTGTGCTTTTGATAATTGTCAATGTGCGTCAGTCAAAGGATAGGGAGAGCGAAAGCCAAAGAATTTAAAAGGGGTGTTTAAAATAATTAAAAGAGTAATTTATGCTTTAATGATTGCAGTTTTAGCGTTTTCGGTCTGCTCGTGCGGCGAGCCTGACGGTGTGGCTAAAACAGGCGTTACTATCAATGTATATAACTGGGGTGAAAACATTTCAGACGGTACAGACGGTACTCTTGATGTAATCGCTCAGTTTGAAAAGGAAACGGGTATTAAAGTCAACTACACAACCTACCCGACTAATGAAGAGATGTATAACAAGCTCAAAACCGGCGGTGTCAGTTACGATGTAGTTATTCCGTCTGATTATATGATTGGCAGAATGATTAAGGAAGATATGCTTGCGAAACTCAATTTCGATAACATTCCGAATTATTCGCTGATTGACGATAAATATAAATCGGGTGATGCGGCTGCACACGATCCGACTTGTGAATATTCAGTGCCTTATTCATCAGGCAGAGTCGGACTTGTGTACAACCCCGAATATATCACTGAAGAGGTTGATTCCTGGGACATTCTTTGGGATGAAAAATATAAAGGCAATATTCTGATGTTTGATAATCCGCGTGATGCTTTTGGTATTGCTCAGTTGTCGCTCGGATTGTCGCTTAATACAGAAGATAAAGCCGAACTTCAGAAAGCGGCGGACAAACTCAAAGCACAAAAATCGGTAAATCCCGTATATGCGATGGATCAGATTATGGAGAAAATGCCGAACGAAGAAGCATATGTCGCACCGTATTATGTCGGTGACTGCCTGACAATGTACAATGATGCAATCGAGTACGATACCGAACTTAAAATCGTTATCCCGAAAGAGGGTACAAACCTTTTTGTTGATGCAATGTGTGTGCCGAAAACAAGTACACATAAAACAGAAGCCGAGCAGTTTATTAACTTTATGCTCAGAACAGATGTCGCACTCGCAAACATTCAGTATATTTCATATACATCACCGCAAAGTGAGGCGGCTGCACAGCATAAGCAGGAACTTATTGACGAATACGGCGAAGAAATCGCCGAGCTTATTTACCCCGACGATTTTGGCAAGGTTGAGATGTACAAAACTTTGTCAGACGAGGCAAACCAACTTATGACTGACCTGTGGACAGATGTGAAGAAGTAGAAAAGACTGCCGACAGGCAGTCTTTTAAACTAATGACTAATAGGAGAGGTAAACGGCGTTGCCGTTGATTTAAAATCACGCACCCCATTCGCTCGTAACTTTCGCTTAAGCGAAATATAGTTTTATCTTATAAAACCTTTTTTAATAATGAATTTTTTATTGAATGTCGGGATCGCGCCCGACAGCGCGGTTACTTTTTATGTGAAAAAGTAACCAAAAG
>JAXJSX010000121.1:0-4688 GCA_036309925.1 Acutalibacteraceae bacterium
TTATAGTGATCGTGCCTGTACCTGCACCGCGGATGTCTGCACCGCATTTATTTAAAAAGTTGCATAAATCTATTATTTCGGGTTCGCCCGCGGCATTTAAAATTTTGGTTGTGCCGTGAGCCTTGACTGAACATAAAATCGCATTCTCAGTTGAGCCGACGCTGACAAACGGAAGTGTTATAACTGCGCCCGTCGGCTTACTTTGACATCTGCAATCAATTCTGCCGTAGCGTTCATCGACTGCGACTCCGAGTGAACTGATTGCTTTCAAATGCAGGTCTATCGGGCGCGGGCCGAGTTCACATCCGCCCGGATATGTAACGCGTGCGCAACCGCATTTTGAAATCATTGCACCGATAAACAATACTGATGACCGCATTTTGTGCATTAGTTCGTCAGGGATGCTACTGCCGTATGCTCCGCTTGAATTGATGATAACGCAGTCGTTTTCCCGCCGAACCCTACATCCTAAAGTTTTCAGAATTTCTAAAGTACAATCGACATCGGATAAGTTCGGACAATTACAAAAAACTGTTTCGCCGTCACATATGAGTGATGCGGCAAGCAACGGTAATGCGCTGTTTTTCGCCCCGTGCACCCGCATTTCTCCAAACAATTTACGGCCGCCGTTTACCTCATATACAGCCACAAAAAGCACCCCGTTTCATAATATAAATCAAATCGCTATATATTATGAAAAAATGTGGGTTTTGTTACTTTTTGAGCAGTTTCATTATAACCTTGCAGATGCGTTCGTTCGAGTCGGTAACAGCAATCGACTTTGCAGCCTTGCTCATTTGTTCTAACTTTTCGGGATTGTCGATAAGCGAGGCTACTGTTTCGATTAGTTTTTCGCCTGTTAAGTCTTTTTCTTCAATCAGCACCGCCGCGCCGACATCAGAAAGTGCTTTTGCATTGTAATACTGATGATTTTCCGCAACATTCGGTGACGGAATGAGAATTGACGGCTTACCCTGCACTTCAAGTTCGCTTAAAGTGGTGGCACCCGCACGGTTAATAACTAAATCTGCCGCCGCCATACACAAGTCCATATCGTAGATATATTCGGTGATACGAAGATACGGCTTATTCTCGTAATCAACGCCTTTTGATTTAATTAAATCGGGCATAAAGTCCATACCGAACTTGCCGATTGCGTGATAATGATAGTATTTACCCGTATTTCCGTGCCATCCAAGTAAATCCGCAACAGATTCGTTTACTCTGCGTGCGCCGAGTGAGCCGCCGAGTGATAAAATCATAGGACGGTTATCGAGTCCGAGTTTTTTTCTTGCTTCAAGTTTTGTAGTATTGATAATCGACTCACGCACGGGGTTGCCTGTGATAGTATAACTGCGATTGTCAGGCAGACGCTTTATGGCGTCGGGCATTGCTACCATTATTTCATCTGCAAATTTACACAGCATTTTAGTGGTAACACCCGGAAAAGCGTTTTGCTCGTGAGTGGCGGTTTTGATACCCATTTTTGCGGCTTTACGCAGTACAGGACCGCAGACATAACCGCCTGTGCCCACAACAACATCAGGCTGTAACTCTTTTAAGATTTTGCCCGACTGAACGGTGGAATAAAACATTTTATAGAAGGCATCTATATTACGCTTGATGTTTGTGAAATTAAGTTTACGCTGAAAACCTGCAACATCAATCGGGTGAAAGTCGTAGCCGGCTTTAGGCACTAACTGCGCTTCCATACCCGTACGGTTTCCGATAAACGAAATTTGTGCATCGGGGTATTTTTCTTTAATTGTACCGGCGATAGCAATAGCAGGGTTGATGTGTCCGCCTGTACCGCCGCAAGCAAATACGATTTTCATAGCAATCTCCTAAAATTACAGTTTTTTAACTTTACTTGTTCTCGAAGCTGACAAGAGTACTCCCATTTGTGCAAGAAGCATAAGAAGCGATGTACCGCCGTAGCTGAAAAACGGCATACTGATGCCTGTGTTGGGTACTGCATTCGTGGCAACCGCAGCATTGAGTAACGCCTGGTAGCCAACCTGTGAAATCAGTCCTACAACAAGCAAAGCGTTATATTTATTCTTACATTTCATTGCGATTGTAAAACCGCGCCAAACTAAAGCAACAAAAAGTGCAAGCACTGCAAATCCGCCAACAAATCCGAGTTCTTCACATACAACCGAGAAGATAAAGTCATTGTGCGGTTCGGGTAACCACAGATATTTCTGCGTTGACTCTCCGAGTCCAACACCCAGAAGTCCGCCTGATCCTATTGCCCTGAGTGATTGCAAAGTTTGATAACTTGCACCTGTCGGGTCTAAATACGGGTTGAGCCAAATATCAATTCTTTCCTGCCAATAGGATGCGCCGAACAACAAAAACAGTGCAACAGCGACAGTAGCAGCGATTAAACATCCGATTACGATTTTTCTATCAAGTCCGCCGACAAAAATAATTGTAACACAGATTAAAAATACAAGGATGGTTGCAGACAAATGCGGTTCCCATACGATAAGCGCTTCAAAAAGTGCGAACGGTAACAATACTTTTCCGAACAATTTATCTATCTTATGCACACATTCAGGATCTGCGGATATAATATGCGATATATATACTATCAAACCGAATTTTGCAAATTCAGACGGCTGAACCGTTATGCCTGCGATTGAAATCCATCTGCCTTTGTAGCCGAAAAATTTTACATATATAAGCAATATCATTACCACAAACAAAAACGGTTTGATTAAAATACGCCACATTTCCGTATTGATATGGGATGCGAACCACATTACTACAAGACCGCCTATTAAAAAAATCAGTTGGCGTTTGATAAAGTAATAACGGTCACCGTGATCGGAAAGGGCTTTCGGGCCGCTTGCGGAAAACAGCATTATAAGGCCGAATACAAGAATGACTGCAAGTATCAGCAAAAACGGAACATCAATTTTACCCCTTTGCCAAGGTCCCGCCTTCTTTGCACGGCTGATCATTGTACCTAACTCGCGTGCGTTACTATGCAAGGTGCGTTCAAGCAAACCTTCATTCGGCGCACGACGCTTTCGCCTTTGAGTTGTCTGTTCCAAAAAATCACTCCCGTTTTGTTAAATAAATAGGTCGAATACTAAAATTGCAAAGGCGAGTGCGCATCCTACAAGCGCAACCAACGAAAATACGATTACAATCTTATTTTCATTCCAGCCTGACATTTCAAAGTGATGATGTATAGGACTCATTTTAAACAAACGCTTTTTTGTTCGTTTGTAATATGTTACTTGAATCACAACGGACATTGCTTCGATAAGGTAAAGTATGCCTGACAAGAAAAGCAGTATCGGAAGTTCGGTTGCAAACGCAAATGCAACAACTATACCGCCCAAGAACATCGAACCTGTGTCGCCCATAAACACTCTCGCAGGATTTAAGTTCCAGATCAAAAATCCCACAAGTGCGCCTGCTAAAGCCGCTGATAAAAGGTTGTAGCTCCAATTTGCAAGCATTGTTGTAGCAACTAAATAGAAAAGTGACACCACAAATGTTACAGATGATGCAAGTCCGTCAACGCCGTCAGTTAAGTTTACAGCATTAGTGAAACCGTACATAAACACAAGTGCAACAGGCCAAAACAGTAAGCCGAAACCGGATGTGATGTCGATATCTCCGATAAATGGGATATGCGTTGTACGCATACCTGCAAGGTACATTGTAAGTAAATAGCCAACTGTAACCGCAATTTGCAAAAATGTCTTTTGGCTTGCTTTGAGTCCCAAATTGCGTTTTTTAACCGCTTTGATATAGTCGTCCATAAAGCCTATAAATCCCATCAAAAGTGCCATTACAACACCTGCGATAAGTTGCACGACACGGTTCGTACTTGAAAACTCTCTTGCGTATTCGCCCTCAGGTGCAATGATAAACGAAAGTCCGAAGCCGAGTGCAGTTGCAATTAAAGTACCCACAATAAACATTATACCGCCCATAATGGGTGTGCCCTGCTTTTTCTCGTGCCACTTCGGGCCGATTTCAAGGATTGTTTGACCGAAATGCAGTTTACGCAAAAACGGTATCAATACCGCACCGAAAAGTGCTGTAATTACGCAAGCACAAACGGCTGTTATCACTAAAATTACAGTTGACATAAGAATTTACCGTCCTTTTAATTTTATTTGAGTGCCTGAGCGATTATCTCGCGTTCGTCGAAATGGATCGTACCGCTTTGCAGTATTTGATATGTTTCGTGGCCTTTGCCTGCGAACAAAACAATATCATTACTCTTTGCGTTTTTGACCGCATATTCAATCGCTTCAGCACGGTTCTCAATTACAATATAAGGGGTTTTTGTGCCTTTCATACCGACTAAAATATCTTCAATGATTGCAGTCGGATTTTCACTTCTGGGATTATCGGAAGTGACGATTACATAATCGGAAAACTTTGCCGCAATCTCACCCATTATCGGGCGTTTTGTTTTGTCACGGTCACCGCCGCAACCAAACAAGGTTACAACTCTGCCGGTCTTGATGTTATTGAGCATTTTAATTACATTTTCGAGTTCGTCAGGGGTATGTGCATAGTCGATAATCATAGTAAAATCTTTATCGCTCGGCACAACCTCAACTCTGCCCTTTACGCCTTCAACTTCGCTGATAAATTTCGCTGCTGTATTAAAATCCATTCCGCAAGCAATCATACCCGCACCCGCAGTCATTGAA
>JAXJSX010000122.1:0-11526 GCA_036309925.1 Acutalibacteraceae bacterium
AGGATATTCTGCTCGAATACGAGCCGGATGTTTATGAGCTGCTCGATCTTGATATAGGCAAGTGCAGAATGGCGGTTGCGGCAAAAAGCGATTTTCGTGACAATCCCCAACACACTCTGACAGTTGCAACAAAGTTCTCAAATATCACCCGTAATTTCTATGCGTCGAAAGGCAGAGATATTGACATCATCCACCTGAACGGTTCAATCGAAATCGCCCCGATCTTAGGTCTTTCGGATGTAATTGTGGATATAGTTGAAACAGGCACAACTCTTAAAGAAAACAACCTTGAAGTATTTGAAACGATCGTGCCTATCAGCGCGCGTCTGATTGCGAATAAAGCCGGATTTAAGTTTAAATTTGAACAGATTGAATCAATAGTGCGCAGTATCAAAGAGCAGATGGAGGAAAGCAATGATTAAAATTTTGAAATACGGCGAAGTGGATAACAGCGATATTTTCGCACGAGTTGTCCCTGAGTTTGATGTTGAAGATATTGTTGCTGACATTATTAAAAATGTCAGAAAAGACGGCGATAAAGCGCTTTATATGTATTGCGAAAAGTTCGATAAAGCAAAACTTGACAGTCTGCAAGTGAGTGCCGAAGAAATTGATGAAGCGATGAATTTAGTTGACGGTGAATTTATTGAGATCATAAAAAAAGCGGCGGTGAACATCAGAAAATTCCACGAAAAACAGGTCAGAAACAGTTTCATCATCAATGACGAAGACGGTATTGTGGTCGGTCAGAAAGTAATCCCTGTTGACCGTGCAGGACTGTATGTTCCCGGCGGTACTGCGGCGTATCCGTCCACCGTTTTAATGGACTCTATCCCCGCAAAAATCGCAGGTGTAAAAGAAGTTGTTATGGTAACTCCGCCGAGTGCAGACGGTAAAGTAAATCCCGTTATTTTAGCGGCGGCGCACATTGCGGGCGTTGATAAAATCTTTAAAGTCGGCGGTGCGCAGGCGATTGCCGCTCTCGCATACGGCACTGAGAGCATCCCGAAAGTTGATAAAATCGTAGGTCCGGGCAATGCTTTTGTAGCAGAAGCGAAAAAGCAGGTTTTCGGCGTTGTTTCCATTGATATGATTGCAGGTCCGAGTGAGATTTTGATTGTTGCGGATAAAAATTCAAACCCGAAACATATTGCGGCAGATTTACTCTCGCAGGCCGAACACGATAAGCTCGCAAGCGCAGTTTTAGTCACAGACAGTATGGACTTGGCAAAGGCCGTTCAAAATGAACTCGAAGTGCAAATCCCGCAGTTGTCAAGAAGTGAGATTGCAAGGGCATCCATCGACAACAACGGCAAAATCATTGTTGCAAACGATTTATCGGCTGTGATTGAAATATCAAACGAAATCGCACCTGAACATCTTGAGTTGTGCGTTGATAATCCGTTCGATTATCTCGATAGCATCCGCCACGCAGGCTCGATTTTTATGGGCAGATACTGCCCTGAGGCGCTGGGCGACTATTTCGCAGGACCTAACCATACACTTCCCACAGGCGGCAGTGCGAAGTTCTCAAGTCCGTTATCGGTTGACGATTTTGTAAAGAAAACGCAGTATACATATTACACTGAAAAGGCACTAAAAAGAGTTGCAAAAGATGTTGCATATTTTGCCGAAAAAGAGGGCCTTACCGCACACGCAAAGAGTGCTGTAATTCGCACTGAGGACAAGTAAATGAGCAGATTTTTCAGCGACAAGTACAAAAAACTCATACCCTACACACCTGGCGAACAGCCGAAGGATATGAAATATATTAAACTCAACACAAACGAATCTCCGTTTGCACCGTCTGAAAATGCGGTGAAACTCGCGCTTGAGGAAGCGAGAAAGTTAGAACTCTACCCCGATCCCGAAGTGAAAACTTTGAGCGAAATTTTTGCAAAAAAAGTTGGAGTTGAGCCTTGCGAAGTACTCGCCACCAACGGCTCTGACGAGATTTTAAACTTTGCATTTATGGCGTTTTGCGATGATAATCACCCTGCTGTTTTCCCGAATATCACCTACGGTTTTTACTCGGTTTTTGCGGACTTGAATTTCATTCCCTACACCGAAATTCCGCTCAAATCCGACTTCACAATAAATGTTGATGATTACATCGGTATAAACAAGACGATTTTCATTGCAAATCCGAATGCGCCGACAGGCATCGCACTTCCCCTTTGCGATATTGAAAGAATTATCAAATCAAATCCCGATAATGTCGTGGTTATTGATGAAGCATATGTCGATTTCGGCGGTGAGAGTGCTGTGAATTTAATCCATAAATACGACAACCTACTGGTTACACAGACCTTCTCAAAATCGCGATCTATGGCGGGCGCGCGTCTTGGATTCGGTATTGGCTGCAAAGAGCTGATAAACGACCTTAACACAGTTAAATACTCCACCAATCCTTATAACATCAACAGGATGACAATGGCGGCAGGTATAGGCACATTGCTCGACGATGACTACACTCAAAAATGCTGTAAAACTATCATTGAGAACCGCGAATACACCGCAAACGAACTCAAAAAGTTAGGATTTACTATGACGCCGTCGAGTGCGAATTTTGTGTTTGCAAAGCACGAGAGTGTCAGCGGTGAAAAAATATATACCGAACTTAAAGCCCGTGGCATCTTAGTGCGTCATTTCACAAAAAGTGAGATTTGCCAATATAACCGCATTACAATCGGTACAAAAGAGCAAATGCAGGCGTTGCTTTCGGCATTGGAGGAGATTTTATGAGAAAATACGATATAGCCCGCAAAACTGCGGAAACTGACATCACATTATCGCTCGAATTAGACGGTAGCGGTAAAAGTGAGATTGATACGGGATGCGGTTTTTTAGACCATATGCTCACCCTTTTTGCACGCCACGGCAGATTTGATTTGAATGTTAAATGTATCGGCGACATTCAAGTTGATTACCACCACACAGTCGAGGACACCGGCATTGCACTTGGTACTGCATTTAAAAATGCGCTGGGCGACAAGAAAGGCATTATCCGTTACGGCAATATGATTTTGCCGATGGACGAAGCGCTGATTTTATCGGCGGTTGATTTGTCGGGAAGAGCGCATTTAAGTTACAATTTAGATATTCCCACCGCTAAAGTCGGCGATTTTGATACCGAACTTGACAGAGAGTTTTGGGAGGCGTTCACACGCAACTGCGAATGTACACTTCACATCAAAAGCCTTGCGGGATATAATTCGCACCACATTATCGAAGGCGCATTTAAGTCGGTTGCACGCAGTTTAAGAACTGCTGTTTCGATTGATAAAGATTTTGCGGACGAAATCCCGTCTACCAAAGGGGTGCTTTAAATGATTGCTATTGTTGATTATGGTGTAGGCAACCTGTTTTCGCTGAAAAGTTCGCTTGAAAGCATCGGCGCAGATGTGGTTGTAACATCGAACGCGGATGAAATCAGGCGCGCGGATAAAATACTGCTTCCGGGCGTGGGAGCATTTTCGGATGCGGCGAAGAAACTAAGTATGAGCGGACTGCAAGATGTTATTATCAGCGAAGTGAAATCCGGCAAGCCGTTGCTTGGTATTTGCCTTGGTATGCAGTTGCTTTTTGAGAAGAGTTTTGAATACGGTGAACACAAGGGTTTAGGGCTTATAAAGGGCGAGATCCGTCCGATTGCAGATGTGATTTCTCCCAACCTTAAAATCCCGCACATCGGCTGGAACGCACTTAAATTCACAAAACAAAATCCGCTTTTTAAGTATATCAATGACGGCGATTTTGTATATTTCGTTCATTCATATTACGGCGCAAATTGCTCTGACAGCGTTATTGCAACCGCTGAATACAGCACAGATCTTACCGCCGCAGTGGCAGACGGCAATGTATACGGATGTCAGTTCCACCCCGAAAAAAGCGGTAAAGTCGGGTTGAAAATATTAAAAGCATTCTGCGAAATGGAGGGTATGCAATGTTAATTTTCCCTGCGATCGATTTATATGAAAAAAAGGCGGTTCGTCTTTATAAAGGCGACTACAATCAAATGACGGTTTACAATGATAACCCGCTTGAAGTCGCACTTGATTTTAAACACAGCGGTGCTACTCACATACATATGGTTGACCTTGAAGGTGCGAAGTCGGGCACGACACCAAATTTAGACGTTGTGTGCGAAGTTAAAGAGAAAACAGGGTTGTTCGTCGAAGTCGGCGGCGGTATTCGCAGTATGAAAGTAATTGAAAGTTATATCGGTGCAGGTGTTGACAGAGTAATCCTCGGCACTGCTGCGGTGACTGACAATGACTTTTTGTTGAGTGCTGTTGAAAAATACGGCGAGAAGATTGCTGTTGGCGTTGACATCAAAGACGGTTATGTTGCAGTTAAGGGTTGGACTGAAAAATCCGACCTTGAAGCGTTTACATTCTGCGAGAAGATGAGTAATATTGGCGTGAAAACGCTAATCTGCACCGATATTTCAAAAGACGGCGCAATGATGGGTGCTAATCACGATTTATATCGCGAACTTGCCAATCGTTACGATATGCAGATCATCGCATCGGGCGGTGTATCGTCGATTGACGATGTAAGCAAACTCGCCGCGCTCGATTTATACGGTGCTATCATCGGTAAAGCGTATTATACAAAGGCGATATGTTTGGATGAAGCAATCGAGGTGGCAAAATGATAACAAAAAGAATAATCCCTTGCCTCGATGTTAAAGACGGCAGAGTTGTAAAAGGTGTGAATTTTAAAGGGCTTGCGGATGTATCGTCACCTGTCAGCCTTGCGAAATATTATTCCGACAACGGTGCGGACGAACTGGTGTTTTACGACATTACAGCATCTGCTGAAGGCAGAAAACTGTTCACCGATATTTTAACGCAGGTTGCATCTACAATCTTCATTCCGCTCACAGTCGGCGGCGGTATAAACACAGTTGAGGATTTTGACAGAGTTTTAAAATGCGGTGCGGACAAAGTCAGCGTAAATTCGGGTGCGATCCGCAATCCTGATTTAGTTTACGAAGCGGCGAAACTCTACGGTGACCAATGTGTTGTTTTGTCTGCGGATGTAAAACGAGTTGACGGTGTATTTAGAGTGTTCTCAAAAGGCGGAAGAGAGAACACGGGTATGGAAGCGATTGAATGGATAAAGCGTTGCGTTGACAACGGCGCAGGTGAAATAGTCGTCAATTCGATTGATACCGACGGTGTTAAAAACGGCTTTGATTTAGAAATGCTCGACAAGGTTTGCAACGCTGTGAATGTACCTGTTATCGCATCGGGCGGTGCGGGCGGAATATCACATTTCACCGAACTTTTCAAAGCACTCCCGAAAGTTGATGCGGGCCTTGCGGCATCTATCTTCCATTTTGGTGAAGTTGAAATCTGCGACCTTAAAGCAGAACTTAAAAATAATAACATCCCTGTGAGAATATAAGGAGAGAAAAGTATGATAGATATTGAAAAACTTAAATTTGACGAAAAGGGGTTGATCCCCGCAATCGTAGTCGATGCAAAAACAAAGAAGGTGCTGACACTCGCCTATATGAACCGTGAAAGTCTGCAAATTTCAATGGAAAAGGGACTCACTTGTTTTTGGAGCCGTTCGAGAAAAGAACTTTGGCTCAAAGGTGAAACCAGCGGTAATTATCAGCATATTGTGTCAATCACCGCAGATTGCGACTGTGATGCGCTCACTGTTATGGTTGAGCCCGACGGTCCTGCTTGCCATTTAGGTACAACTTCTTGCTTTGAAAATCCTGTGTGGCAGGCAGAAGATAAATCGGAATTTTCACTCGAAATTCTGATGGAGATGCTTAAAGGCAGAAAAACCGAGAAAAAAGAGGGTTCGTATACCACATATTTATTTGAAAAAGGTATTGACAAAATCCTCAAAAAAGTCGGCGAAGAATGTACAGAAGTTATCATCGCAGGCAAGGCCAACGACAAAAAAGAAACGATTTATGAAATCGCTGACCTTTGCTACCATGTGATGGTTATGATGATTGAAATGGGCATTTCACTCGAAGACATTCACGACGAACTTGCATCCCGCCATATAATCGACCATAAAGTTAAACAGGAAAAAATGACAAATTAAATTAAAAGGTGTTGCTTTTCGCAACACCTTTTGTTATAGCATTTTTAAGAATGTTTGATAAAATTCAACTGTTTTAATGAGTGTGTCTATCGGGATTTGCTCGTTGTTCCCGTGTATCATTGCCCGCTCCTCTTTGGATAGGCGCATAGCCGAAAAACGATACACTCTGTCGGTGATTTTGCAGTAATGACGCGAGTCACTGCAAGCCATCATCAAATACGGCGACACGATTGCATCATCGAATGTCATACGGATTGCACGCTCAAGAATGTGCCACTCCTCGCAATCGGTATCCGAATAGATAGACGGGTTCATTCCGCTTTTCAGACTAATATCTATATTATCGTTGTTGATAACCTTTTTAAGATATTCTGTCGCAGATTCAATAGTATCGCCGCCCATAAGCCGCATATTAACACCAAAACTCGCCTTTGGCGGCAAAACATTATACGCATCACTTCCCTGCAAACGAGTGACTGCGGTGGTAGTGCGCATCATAGCATTGAGTTCGCCGCCCGTCTTTTTACAGATAAAGTCGAGCAACGGCAGAAAACACCATAGGTTTGCAAAAATCATACGGTAAAGGAACGATGAATGTCTGCCGAGTGTGTTAAACATCTCTTTAACCGGCTTTGTAAGTCTGCGTTTGAAAGGCCTTTCCTGGATTTTAACGATTGCCTTTGCTAAATCAGCAGTGATTGTATGCACAGGCGGAGTTGATGCGTGACCACCCTTTGACTTTATCGTGAAGTCGAGATTGACACCGCCCTTTTCGCCGATGCCGACAACCGCACACTCCGATTTCACTCCGGGGAATACATTTTCAACAACCGCACCGCCCTCGTCAAGCACGATTGCGGGTTTAACACCCATTTTCTCTAAATGCGAAACAATATCCGCACAGGTCTGACCGTCAACCTCCTCTTCACCCGAAAACGATAAATAAAGGTCATTTCTCGGAGTGTAGCCTTGTTGCAATAATGTTTCGAGTGCCTCAAAAATCGCACAAAGAGTTCCTTTTGTATCAAGTGTGCCGCGTCCGCGGATGTATCCTTGTTCAACTGCACCGTCAAATGCAGGAAAATCCCAGCCGTTTTCGTCAATCGGGACAACATCGTAATGCGCCATACATACAGACGGTTTTGAATCAGACGCGCCTTTCAAACAATACAGCAGCCCCGTTTTCCCCACTTTCTCAAAAGTGCAGGCTTTGTGTACTGCGGGAAACCGCTCACGCAGGAGATTTTCAAATTTCACAAATTCCGTCTTGTCGATTTTCTCATCATCACGGTACGACACCGTTTTGCACCTGATCATAGCGGACATATCATCGACAATTTTTTCGCGGTTACATTCATAAGTCGCCTGCCCTAAAGGCTCTGATACAGGCGGTTTAAATCGTATTGTGCGGATGATAACAACCGCAAAAAACAGCACCACCACACCTAAAATGCACCAAAGTATCATTTACAGCCAGCCTTTCTTATACATAATTCTGCCTGCAACAAGTGCGATAATTACACCGACCGGCACTAACACGCCGACTGACGATGCAAGCGACGGCACGCAGATGAACAGCACTATCATAAACAAAAGCGGTGCGATAGACAGTTTCCAGTTTTTGCTGATATAAACCACGCCGAGTCCGCCGAAAAGTGCGGGTAAGATATTGTCAAATGCGGGTTTTAACACGGGTGAATTGAGAATTGGTGAGATGTAAGACAAAATCATAACACCAACGGCTAAGACCAAAGTTGTAACAATAGACGATGTTGCGATTGCGATTGTCGAGATAACTTCGCCCTCTTCACTACCGGGTTTGACATCGGCATTTTCCATCGCAGTCAGCGCACTCGGTGCCTTCAAACTCGTGACATTACCTGTAACAAAACTTAAATATGTACCGCCGACACCAAGCATAGGGGTGTATGTAATGACTTCGATAAGTCCGACAGTCCAATAAATCGGTGCTACCCCCAAAAGACCTTTGAGCACTGCGGTCATTTCAGGCCACGCATTGTAGTACAGGCAGATTGCGACAGGCACCATAATGATAACGACTGCGGCGGTCCAAATCCATACTTTACCGTAAAAATCGGTCTTTTTCATATAATCGTTCATTTTTACCCCTCCTTAACTCAACACAGGTGTAATGACGACTGCAAAAATCATCGCAACCACCATACTGATTGCCATTGCGTAAGTTTCGAGCCATTTCATATTGCACTTTTTAATTAAAATTCCGCACAACGCCATTGTGAGCGCAGACACAAGCAACACAAAAATCGGGATAAGACCGGAAATTCCGTTGCCGATACTGCCGAATACCATACCTAAAAAGGCGGAAATCATACCGAGAAACATTGCGGTGAGGAAAATGTCGCCCCATTTTTTATCTTTGCTTTGGATTTTAACCATACCGCCGTTGATTTTCTTCAATAAAATCGGGGGCAAAATAACGCTTGGAAGTATGCCGAGTGTCATTACCCACGCGATAGCCGAATAAACTTTCGGATCGGTAATCATTTCAGAAAGTGACACACCCAGGGCGTTTGCAGTGGAAGTTGCGGCGGGCAGTTCGTATGTAATTGCGCCGATTACGCTCATTCGTATCCACGGCAACGGGATTCCGAGGAACTTCGACAATGTTACAATGCCGACTAAAATTGAGATTGCAGGTGCGATTGTGAAAACCGCAGTTGACAAAATTGTCTTTTTGAGTTTAGCGGTGTCGATACCTATCTTTTTTCCGCGCTTATAAGCACGGATAAGAAAGAAAAACGATTGTAAAAGCACGAAAACTATTACCAAAGCCGCAATTATAAATAGGAATGTGCTGTTTGAATTAAACAAGTTAATTCCTCCTTTGTTTTTTATTTAATTATACCCTATTTTTGTACTTATTTCAAGCAAGTTCAGTCACAGTTTGTTAAGAAAAATTTAACATAAAAAAACCGTTGAACTGTGCAGAAAAAAATGCTATAATGTCCTTAAAGGATGTGTTAAATTGAAAGAAAAGCATAAAAGGATCATTTGTCTTTGCTTGTCTGCGGTGTTCATTTTATCGAGTGTGAATATTGCAAGCGCCGATGACAAGGCAGATGCAAAATCTGCGCTCAGTTCAATAGAAGAAGAACTTAAAATGTACGAGCAACGGCAAGCGGAACTTGAATCACAGATTGATGCTCTCGCCAAAAACAGCGAGAATTACGATGAACTGCGAAAAACATTGCAAAAGAAAGTCAGTTCAATGGAAGAACAGATGAATTTTGTCGATAGTGAAATCGCGAAGTTGGATAGTCAAATCGAGCAAAATGAACTTGACATTTACAATCGCAATGAGCAGTTGTACGGTGCAAAAGAGGAGCTTAAAGATCGGCTTCGTGCGATTTATGTATCAGGTGCGAACAGCAACCTTGCGATTTTGCTCGGGGCTGAAAGTTTGGGCGATTATCTGGCTCGAACCGAACTTTTGCGCGGTGTATCCGACCACGATAAGCAACTTATGGACTCGCTTTTAAAAGAAGTCGGCGAGATAAATCAAATCAAGAATCAAAACGATAACGCCAAAGCGAAAAACGCCGTGCTTAAATCCGAGCTCCAACAAAAGCGTGCGCAGTATGATACTGAATACGAGCAAGCGACTGCGATGCTCTCACAAATCAGCGGCGAACAGGATGAACTTTATCACACTCACGAGGAGTTAGATGAAGTCATTGCTATGAAAGAGGCAGAGGCGGAAGAATGGCGTGAGGTTATTGAGAGTATGAGTGGTGATTTTGAGTTTGGTGCTGCGCCAACAACGACTACCATCACAACCACAACTACCACGACAACGACTACGACTACCACCGCTAATAAAACTGACGGCGGCAGCGTCACAACAACCACCAAAAAGCCGACTACTACCACCACGGCCACAACGAAGTCCACGCAATCGGGAGTCACGATTACTGATAATTTGATTGTATCCGCCCAAGGTTTTGCGTGGCCGTTCCGAACAAGTTATTACATTTCCTGCCCCTACGGCCAACGGGAAACAAGATTTCACACGGGTGTTGACATCACCTGTGGGAATGCAACCGGAAAGCCGATTTATGCGTCTGCATCGGGGTATGTTATCCGTGCAAAACACAGCAATGTAAGTTACGGCAATCACATTATCATCGACCACGGTAAGAAAAACGGGCAAAGCCTGTCAACCCTGTACGCGCATTGCGACAGTCTGCTTGTAGAAGTCGGTGACTATGTTCAGCAAGGGCAGTTGATTGCGTATTGCGGTTCAACCGGCAACTCGACCGGTCCGCATCTGCATTTTGAAGTGAGAGTTGACGGCTACTGCGTTAACCCGTTCGATTACATCCCCTATCCGTAAAAATATATAACTGATTATGGCACTTTCGTGAAACCGAAAGTGCCATTTCTTTTACAAAAAGAACAACGGAGACAACTTCTTTACGAAGCGTCTCCGTTTGCCTGCTATTTTTTATTGTTGTTATGATAATTTACAGATTTCTCGGATCAGAGAGATATACTCTGAGTGCGTAAATATCGTTAGCATCAACTTTGCCGTCGCCGTTTACATCAGAACCTGACGCATTTACTGCAACTGTACTGTCTGCAACGTGCTTTTTAAGTCTAACAACGTCTACAATGTTGATTACGCCGTCGCCGTTTGCATCGCCTGCGCCTGCTTTATACGGTGCAGTTGTGGTTGTTGTAGCCTTAGTTGTAGTGGTTGTGGTAGGTGCTTTTGTTGTAGTTGTTGTAGTGGGAGCTTTTGTTGTTGTAGTGGTAGTTGTCGGAGCTTTTGTTGTTGTAGTGGTAGTTGTCGGTGCTTCTGTTGTGGTAGTTGTAGTAGTTGTAGTAGTAGTTGTAGTAGTGGTTGTAGTAGTGGTAGTAGTAGTCTCAGCCGGAGTAGTAAAAACAGGCTCTTCTGTACCAGCTTCGTCCTCATATGTTACAACAGAAACGAAGTTAGTGCATGAGTAGTAAGTAGTATCAGGAGAATTCATACCCTTAACCTGAATAACATTCTTAGTACCGATTTCACTGTTGAGATATTCAGCAGGAATATCGAAAACGGCGGTGCCGTTTGTGGGTTCAACAGTTGTAAGGTAAGTATTGTTTACATAAACAGCCATGTACTTAGCTTCCCAGCTGTTAGGAACGGAAGCAGTAACCTGAATGTCCTTGCCCGCCTGAACCTTGCCGCCGCCGGCGATAACGGAAATATCGTCAGCTTCAAGAGCAGAGCCGTCGGCATTTTCAGCTGTTACTGTAAGGTTGCTGCTTACTGTACCGGAAAGACTCTGAACTGCGCTTTCTTCTGTAGCAAACTGCTCGTCCATCCATGCAAGACGGTTGCGGAGCCATGTTGTCATTTCCTCGAAGCCAGCGTCATAGGAATCAGCAGTATACCACAGTGAAGCGTCAGCGATACCGGAT
>JAXJSX010000123.1:0-4280 GCA_036309925.1 Acutalibacteraceae bacterium
ATACTGCCTCGCTTTGCACCAATCATTGCAGGCAAAACTGCCTTTGTCATATTAAATGTGCCTTTAAAATTGACATTCATAACGCTGTCAACATCGGCATCGGTCGTGTCATTTACCATTTTATAAAGTGCAATGCCCGCATTGTTCACAAGTGCGTAAATCGCCCCAAAGTCGTGTAAAATTTCACTAACTGCGCTTTCGCAAGCGTCAATATCGGCAACATCAAAGCAGTAAACCTTTGCGTTACTGCCGATTTTTTCAGCGATTTTTTGTGCTTTATCTGCATTTTTATGACAGCAAACAGCTACATTATAGCCGTCGCCTGCGAGCTTTAAAGCAGCAGCCGCGCCAATTCCACGCGCGGCTCCTGTTATAACAACTGTTTTATTCATTACTTTTTAAGAAACATCGGCATAAGTTGTGTGGACTCTTCAATGTAAACCCCTGTGCCCTGTGCTGTACTTTCAGTGAATGTATCAGCGCCCTCGACTTCGTTTGCACTGTCGAAAATCATAAACGGTACCGGGTTAGATGTGTGGGTTTTGATGTCGAGCGGTGTCGGATGGTCGGGCATAATGAGGATTTTGTAGCGGTCGTATTTCGATAATGTATCGAGCATCGGACCGAGTACCTTCTCGTCAATCAACTCAATCGCCTTGACTTTGTTCTCAACTTCGCCTCTGTGACCACATTCGTCGGGTGCTTCCAAGTGAACATACACTAAATCTGCGCCGTCATCGAGTAACTGCGCCGCAGCCTTTGCTTTGCCGTCGAAATCGGTGTCGATATATCCGGTAACACCGTCGATTTGTGCAACTTTCATACCCGAAAGTTTACCGATGCCACGGATTAAGTCAACAGCAGATACAACTGCGCCCGAAATGCCGAATTTATCCGAGAAAAGCTCTAAATTAGGGCGTTTGCCCTCACCCCAGAACCAAGCGGAGTTAGCCGGGCGCTTACCCTCTGCTTTACGCTTTAGATTGACGGGGTGATTTTCGAGAACTTCAACGCTCTTTTCCATAAGTTCGATAAATTCCTGAGCATCAGGCACTTTCGATAAATATTCACCGATTACTCTACCTGAAATATCGTGAGGCGGAGTGAAATCAAGGCCGAGCGGAGAATCATCGGCAACCAGACAATGACGGTACTGCACACCTGTGTAGAATTTAAGGCGATTGGTGCCGAAATGTTCGTCGAGCGCTTTGATAAGCCGGTCTGCCTCCTCGGTTGTAATATCGCCGCCGCAATAGTCAACCATTGTCTTGTCTTTGAAATTTTCTTCGTTAGATAATGTGACTAAATTACAACGCATTGCGATTTGGTTATCTTTAAGTTCAATTCCGAGATTTGCGGCTTCAAGCGGTGAACGGCCTGAATAGCAGGTGCGTGCGTCATAACCCATAACAGAAAGATTTGCGACATCCGAACCCGGCTTTAATCCCTCACCGACGGTTTTGCACATACCGAGCATTGAACGCTTTGCGAGTTTATCCATATTCGGTTTGTGTGCCGCCTGCATCGGAGTTTTATTATCGAGTGCAGGGACGGGAGTGTCTGCCATACCGTCACAAAGTAAAACCATATATTTCATAAAAATTCTCCTTTGAAATTGCGCTTTATAAACTATAATATTTTACGCCGGCCTCGAAAATCTTCTGGTCTTTGTTGCCGGGAACATTTACATAGCAATCTTTGTTGCGACGCTCGGAATGTCCCATCTTACCGAACACTCTGCCGTCAGGGGAAGTGATACCTTCAATTGCAAGTACAGAACCGTTCGGGTTGTATGGCATATCTGCGGCAACATTGCCGTCTGCATCAACATACTGTGTGGCGATCTGACCGTTTTTGATGAGGGCGTTGAGTGTGTCGCTGTCAGCAACAAATCTACCTTCACCGTGCGATACTGCGATTGTGTGAATGTCGCCCGCTTCGCACATTGACAACCACGGTGATTTAACCGATGTAACACGGGTGTACACCATCTGTGAAACGTGTCTGCCGATTGTGTTGAATGTGAGTGTCGGGTCATTTTCCTTTTGGTCGCGAATTTCGCCGTAGGGAACAAGACCGAGTTTGATGAGTGCCTGGAAACCGTTACAGATACCGAGCATAAGGCCGTCACGATGATTGAGTAAATCCATAACAGCGTCTTTAATTCTGGGATTACGGAAAGTGGTTGCGATGAATTTACCTGAACCGTCGGGTTCGTCACCGCCTGAGAAACCACCGGGGAGCATAATGATCTGCGAACGGCGAATTTGTTTTTCCATACGGTCGATAGTCTGTTCAATATCAGCGGCGGACAAGTTCTTTACAACAAGAATATCCGCTTCTGCGCCGGCTCTTTCAAATGCACGAGCGGTATCGTATTCACAGTTAGTACCCGGGAATACAGGGATAAATACTTTTGGTTTTGCAACTTTGATTGTCGGGGCTTTGCTGTATTTTTCGGTGTAAAGAGGAATATCAACAACGGGTGCAGGACGGTTTGCAGTTGTCGGGAATACGCCTTCCAATTTAGATGTATATGCTTTGAGTGCGGTATCCATTGCGATTTCGTCAGTACCGAAACGGAATACATCACGATCGGTTGTCTTACCGATAAGCACAGTATCCATACCTGCAAATGCAGACGGATTTTCAGTTTCAACGATGATTGACGCAGTTTGCGGTGAGAACAATGTTTGTTTGTCGAGTTGTTCAAAATCAACACCGATTTTATTACCAAAACTCATTTTTGCAACTGCCGCCGCAATACCGCCTTCTTTTACAACGGATGCCGCAAGTACTTTACCGTCTTGCGCGAGGAAATGGAACTGACGGTACATAACGCGAGCTTTATCGTAGTCGGGCATTCTTGTTTTTGTGACTACAGGCATCGGAATAAGCAAGATTGCAGAGCCCGATTTTTTGAATGATGCAGAAATTGTATTTGATGCTTTAGACATTGCGAGCGCGAACGAAACGAGTGTCGGGGGAACATCTAAATCGTTGAACGAACCCGACATTGAGTCTTTACCGCCGATAGATGCAACGCCCATACCGATTTGTGCGGTGAATGCACCCAGCAAAGCCGCTGTCGGCTTACCCCAACGGGCAGGTACATAATTCAAGCGTTCAAAATATTCCTGGAAAGTAAGACGGACATTGAGCGGATTTGTACCCACTGCCGCAATTTTTGACAAACTTTCCATAACCGCAAAAGCAGAGCCGTGGAACGGGCTTTCTTCGGTGACTTTCGGGTTGTAGCCGTAACTCATAACGGTAACATCGTCTGTGTCACCCTTTAATACCGGGATTTTGGCAATCATTGCATCTTCAGGAGTCATTTGATATTTACCGCCGAACGGCATAAGCACGGTGGATGCGCCGATAGATGCGTCAAATCGTTCTGATAAACCTTTTTGTGATGCAACTTCGAGACGGTTTAAGTTTTTAACAAATGCTTCGGGGATGTCATGTTCAGCCAGACAATCGGGTACGCTGTTGCGATAGTCGGAGTTTTTGGAAACACCGCTGATATATACTGAAGCCTGACCTGTTACGCCGTTAGTATTAAGGAATGAACGGTGTAAATTAACGATACATTTACCACGCCAGAACATCTTTAAAATCGGCTCTTCAGTTACAACTGCAACAGGGGTAGCCTCTAAGTTTTCTTCGTTTGCAAGTTCAATAAAACGGCTGACATTATCTTTATCGAGTACAACTGCCATTCTTTCCTGCGATTCAGAGATAGCAAGTTCAGTACCGTCAAGACCGTCATACTTTTTCGGTACTTTATCAAGGTCGATTACAAGACCGTCTGCAAGTTCGCCGATTGCAACGCAGACACCGCCTGCGCCGAAGTCGTTGCATCGTTTTATCATTGTAGATACTTGAGGATCACGGAATAAACGCTGAATTTTGCGTTCAGTCGGGGGATTACCCTTTTGAACTTCGGCACCGCAAGTTTCGATTGATTTTGTGTCATGTGCTTTTGATGAACCTGTTGCACCGCCACAGCCGTCACGGCCGGTACGACCGCCGAGGAGTACGATAACATCGCCGTCTGCGGGTACTTCACGCACTACATTTGATTTCGGAGATGCACCTACAACCGCACCGATCTCAAGGCGTTTTGCGTGGTAGCCTTCGTGGTAAAGTTCGCTGACCTGTCCTGTTGCAAGACCGATTTGGTTACCATAGGACGAATAGCCGTGAGCCGCACCTGTGGTAATCTTTTTCTGCGGAAGTTTACCTTTCATTGTTTGATTAAACGGAACAGTCGG
>JAXJSX010000124.1:0-8359 GCA_036309925.1 Acutalibacteraceae bacterium
ATGTTATGGAAGAGAAAATACTGTCACTCTATGCTTGTGGAATGAGTCAGTGAGATATAGCAGAACAAATCAAAAATTTTTACGATATTGAAATCTCACCGGAACTCATTAGCAAAATCAGCGAGAAGATTTTACCCGAAGTAACAGCATGGCAAAATAGACCACTTGAAGCAATTTACCAATAATTTATTTTCCGTTTTTTCGTTATGCACTTTTTTGCAAAAAAAGAACTTGAACTAGCTTTTTCTTGCTAATTCAAGTTCTTTCTTTTTTTCATTAGTTCCTTAACTTAATGGTATTGTCGTAAATGATTGGGATTTTTTCATCAGCCGTTCATTGCAACTTAAAAGCAACGCCGTCTTTTTCTTTTTGCTTTATGCGTCTGGCAAGGTACACAGCAAAGGTATCCATCAAACTTGTGAAGATGAAAATGACATAGCTTGACAGCATAATTGAAAAAAGTGTTCTTTTGTCGTACACACCGTAGAATGTGATAAATGTGAAGATTGCGGTGTTGATGATTTGGGATACGAGTGTCGAACCGTTATTGCGAAGCCACAAAAACCTGTTTTTATCCCCGGTTTTATCCGTGGTGAACTTCCAAAGACGGTGGTACAGCCACACATCAAACCGCTGGGATATGACATACCCCAAGAAACTTGCAAGCAACACACGCGGGGTAGATGTGAAAAGTGCACGGATATGCTCGCTTGCGCAGTCTGATTTTGCGGGAGTGTAAAGCATCATATATTGAGTGAAGGCAAGCATTATAATAGATGCAAACACACCTAACCACACCGCGCGTGACGCACTTTTTTTGCCCTCGTTTTCACTTAAAATGTCTGTTATAAGGAAAGTGGATGCAAACATCACATTGCCCAAAGTCTGCTCCAATCCAAAGCCATCAATAATAATAAGCACCTCAATATTAGCAAACACAGTTGATAAAACCGTCATTGCATACAGTCCGGATTTGCCGAATAAACGGTATGATAAAAGCACTGCGCCGTAAATCAGAAAAAGCGATCCAATAAGCAGTATTTCATTCATCACCGTCAGCTCCTACTCCAAAATCCGTGTTGTTGATTAAGATGTCCACCCTGTCATTGTCTTTGTACAGCGGTGCAACCTTTTCTAAAAACTGCGCTATCACCGCTTCATCGGGGTTCAGCTTAGTTTTATTCTTTGTAAAAATATTAACACATACCCGCTCAAAATATTTAAGTCCTGTTTCAATATCGGCAATCATACTTTGTGTATTCTGCCCGCAAAGTCCGAACAAAAGACAACATTCATCAAACCCGACTGCGATTTTCTCAGGACTGCGTTCTGCAATTCCCTTACGCAAAAAGTTTTCACGGAAATCAAAATCAAAACTCTCCACTCCCGTCTTGATTTTTAAATCTGTTCCGACAGATTTAAAAATCTCACGCCACTTAAAAATCTGCTCACGGTACAGCCAATGACATTCAAAGTGCAAAGTATGTATCTGCTTTTGCTCACACAAATCTTTAAGGTCTAAAAGCGTGGTATGGGGCAGTTCTGTAAAACTACCGGAATTGATAACCTCTAAATGATGATAAATACCGCAAACTTTGCTCATAACCTGACGATTGAGGTTAATGTTATCCTGTTCGTTCTGAGAACAATCCAGATGATAGTCGCAGAATGTACATTTACGCCACCCGCATCCCTCACCGCGAAGCATAATTATCTCACGCGGGTTTTTATTGCTGATAACGCTGTATCTGACCACTCTCAAAACCCCTTTCAGTTTGGATAAATCATCAATATTATACTACTACCGCCGACTTTCGTCAATAATAAAAATTAAAAGGTTGACAAAACTATCAATTATAATGTATATTAAAAGGTAGGATTTCTTTAAAGAAAGGAATATTAGTTTATGGCAAAAAAGGCTGTTGAATACGGCAACGAGAGTATCACCCAAATTAAAGGTGCGGACAGAGTCAGAAAAAAGCCTGCGGTTATTTTCGGATCTGACGGATTAGAAGGTTGTGAACACTCGATTTTTGAAATAATTTCAAACTCTATCGACGAGGCTCGTGAAGGATACGGCAAAAAGATCATAATCACCCGCTATGAAGACCGTTCGGTTGAAGTGCAGGATTTCGGCAGAGGTGCGCCTGTTGACTTCAACAAAAAGGAACAACGCTATAACTGGGAACTTCTGTATTGCGAACTTTACGCAGGCGGTAAATATAACAACGACTCAACCGAGAGTTATGAATTTTCGCTTGGTACAAACGGTTTAGGTCTATGTTCAACGCAGTATTCATCGGAGTATATGGATGTTGAAGTCAAGCGTGACGGATACAAATACACCCTGCATTTTGAAAAGGGTGAGAATGTCGGCGGACTGAAAAAGGAGACGTATTCGGGTAAGGATACAGGCACAAAAACCCGTTGGCGTCCCGACCTTGATGTATTCACCGACATCAATGTACCGCTCGAATATTACATTGATATTTTACGCAGACAAGCGGTTGTAAACGACGGTGTACTCTTCATTTTGCGTGATCAGAAAGGCAGCAAATTTGAAACACAGGAATTCACATACCAAAACGGTATTGTGGATTATTTAACCGAGTTTGTCAGCGAAGACGGCATCTGCCCTGTTCAGTTCTGGCAGACAGAGCGTGAGGGCCGTGACCGTGACGACAAGCCGAAATACAAGGTTAAAATCAACGCCGCACTTTCATTTTCAAACAAAAATCAAATTAAAGAATACTACCACAATTCAAGTTGGCTTGAATACGGCGGAGCGCCCGAAAAGGCGGTGCGTTCAGCGTTTGTATCACAGTTTGATGCGTTTATAAAGCAGAAAAACAAGTATCAGAAAAACGAATCCAAAGTCAGTTTTTCCGATATTGAGGAGTGTATGGCACTTGTCGTGTCGTCCTTTTCAAATCAGACTTCCTACGAAAATCAGACCAAAAAGGCGATTAACAATAAGTTCATTCAAGAGGCGATGGCCGACTTTTTCAAAAAGCAACTTGAGATTTTCTTCATCGAAAATCCTGCATTTGCGGAAAAAATCGTTGATCAGGTGTTAATCAACAAACGCTCGCGTGAAAAGAGTGAAAAAGAGCGTCTTAATATCAAAAAGACGCTTTCACAGTCAAACGATATGGGAGCGAGAGTTAAAAAGTTTGTTGACTGCCGTTCAAAAGATGTCAGCGAACGGGAAATCTATATCGTGGAGGGTGACTCTGCACTCGGTGCTTGTAAACTTGCGCGTGATGCGAATTTCCAGGCAATCATCCCCGTGCGAGGCAAGATTTTAAACTGCCTTAAAGCCGAATACGGCAAGATCTTCAAAAACGAGATCATCACCGATTTAATCAAAGTGCTCGGTTGCGGAGTTGAAGTGCAGACAAAGTCCAACAAAGATTTATCAAACTTCGATTTATCTGCGCTCAAATGGAGTAAGATCATCATTTGTACCGATGCGGATGTTGACGGATTTCAGATCAGAACGCTGATTTTAACAATGCTTTACCGCTTAACCCCAACACTTATCGACGAAGGATATGTTTATATTGCGGAAACACCGCTTTATGAAATTGAAACTAAATCCAAAACATACTATGCGTATGACGACCGTGAAAAAGGCGAAATCCTCGATATGATCGGCGATGAAAAATACGACATTCAGCGCTCGAAAGGTCTTGGTGAAAACCAGCCCGAAATGATGAACCTTACCACAATGAACCCGAAAACACGCAGGCTTGTCAAAGTTATGCCTGAAATGGTGGAAGCGACTGCGCAGATGTTTGACACTCTGCTCGGCGATGACCTCGATTCACGAAAACAGTTCATTGCTGACAAAGGCAACGAATACATTGAATTTACCGATTTGAGTTAAAGGAGGGATAAAAATGGCACGAAAAAAGAAGAATGTATCTGTGGACAACGAAACTCTGCCCGACGCATATATTGCAGGAGCAGGCACTATCGTTGAGCAACCCATCACCCGCACGCTTGAAACTAACTATATGCCGTATGCGATGAGTGTTATTTTATCCCGTGCAATCCCCGAAATCGACGGATTTAAACCATCTCACCGCAAATTGCTTTACACAATGTACAATATGAAACTGCTTGACGGCAAACTTATCAAGTCTGCAAATATCGCAGGTCAGACAATGCAGTTGAACCCCCACGGCGACGCTGCAATCTACGATACTATGGTGCGTTTGTCAGAAGGCTACGAAGCGTTACTGCACCCTTATGTAAAATCAAAGGGTAACTTCGGTAAAGCGTACTCTCGTGATATGCAGTGTGCGGCATCACGATACACTGAAGCCAAACTCGCACCGATTTCCGCCGAACTTTTCAAGGATATTGACAAAGACACCGTTGATTTTGTCGATAACTACGATGCAACCAAAAAAGAGCCGACATTACTGCCCGTAACATTCCCATCAGTACTTGTCAATTTAAACAGCGGTATTGCAGTCGGTATGGCGAGTAACATCTGCTCGTTCAATTTAAAAGAGGTTTGCGAAACTGCGATTGCACTCATTAAAGATCCGAATGTGCAAATCGCAGATACCCTCATTGCCCCTGACTTTGCGGGCGGTGGTTTCCTGCTTTATGACAGGGCGCAACTTGAAAACATCTACAAAACAGGACGCGGTAGTTTCAAAGTGCGTGCAAAATACGCCTATGATAAATCCGCAAACTGCATTGACATCACCGAAATTCCGCCGACTACCAATGTTGAGTCGATTATTGAAAAAATCATCGACTTGGCAAAGCAGAAGAAAATCACCGAAATTTCGGACATCCGTGACGAAACCGATAAAAAAGGCTTGAAAATCACAATCGACTTAAAGCGTGGTGTGGATGCAGACAGGCTTATGAAAAAACTGTACAAGTCAACTCCCTTGCAAGACTCTTTCTCCTGCAACTTCAACATCCTTATTGCAGGCACTCCGAAAGTAATGGGGGTTGGCGAGATCTTGGAGGAGTGGACTGCGTGGCGTACAGAATGTGTACGGCGCAGAACATACTACCGTCTTGAAAAAGCACAGGCAAAACTTCATCTGCTGAAAGGACTTCAAAAAATCCTGCTTGATATCGACAAGGCCATCCGCATTGTAAGAGAAACCGAGGAAGATGCAGATGTCATCCCAAACCTTATGATTGGCTTTTCAATCGACAAAATCCAAGCGGAAGCGGTGGCAGAAATCAAACTGCGCCACTTAAACCGTGAGTATATCTTAAAACGCACGCAGGAAATTGAGGCACTCGAACAGTTAGTTACCGATTTGGAAGACACCTTAAATTCAAAGCGTAAGTTGAAGTCGATTATTATCGACGAACTCAAAGAGGTTATCAAAAATCACTCACAAGAGCGCAAAACACAACTTATCTACACCGCTGACGAAGATGATATTGAAATTGCTGAAGAAATCCCCGATTATCCTGTTACCTATTTCTTCACAAAGGACGGATATTTAAAGAAGATTACCCCGCAGTCGCTGCGTATGAGCGGTGAACAAAAACTCAAAGAGGGCGACGAACTCACCCAGACTGTACCCGGTCAAAACTCCGATCACCTTTTATTCTTCACAAATAAATGTCAGGTCTACAAATCAAAAGGTGCAGATTTTGCCGACTCTAAAGCGAGCGTACTCGGTCAATTTGCGGGTTCTGAACTCGGCTTTGATGCCGACGAAACTTCGATGTACCTTGCGGTGACTGACAACTATTCGGGATATATGATTTTCGTTTTCGAAAACGGCAAGGTAGCAAAAGTCGAGATGACCGCATATCAGACCAAAACCAACCGCAAAAAACTGATTTCTGCATACTCTGATAAATCGCCGCTCACCGCTGCGTTTTACATCAAAGAGGACTGCGAAATCATCATCACCTCCTCTAACCGCCGCAGACTGTGCGTAAACACTGCACTTATCGCCTCTAAAACCACCAAAAACACACAGGGCATAAATGCGATGACACAGAAGAAAGGGCACACAGTTGTATCTGCACAGATTGCGGATAACAATCTGCCGTATCTTGCACGATACCGTACAAAAACATTACCGTCCCCGGGCAAATTACCCTCTCAGGACGAAGCAGGCACACAGATTACATTTGAATAAGAAAGGTTGATTTTTATGAAAACAATTCCTTTTTCACCGCCCGACATCACCGATGAAGAAATCAAAGAAGTAGTTGACACATTAAAGTCCGGATGGATTACAACCGGTCCGAAAACCAAAGAATTTGAGCGTCAGATTGCCGAATATTGCGGTACTGACCGTGCGGTCTGCCTGAATTCCGCAACCGCCGCAATGGAACTCGCACTTCATATTTTAGGCATCGGCGAGGGCGACGAAGTCATCGTCCCTGCATACACCTACACAGCAACCGCAAGCGTCGTCTGCCATGTCGGCGCAACTTTGAAAATGTGCGATATTCAATCCGACCGCTTTGAGATGGACTACGATAAACTCGCAGACCTTATCACAGAGAAAACCAAAGTCATTATGCCTGTTGACATTGCAGGAAGAATGTGCGACTACAAACGCATTTTCGAGGTAGTAGAGAGCAAAAAGGATCTATTCAAACCTGCAAACGACATCCAAAAAGGTTTCGGCAGAGCGATTGTACTTACTGACGGTGCTCATTCGTTCGGCTCAAAGCAAAACGGCAAGCGTGCGGGCTCATACGGTGATTTTACCGCATTTTCATTTCACGCAGTCAAAAACCTCACAACCGCTGAGGGCGGTGCACTCACCTGGCGTTCCCGTGACTTTTTAGATAACGACGACATCTACAAAAAACTGCAATTATTGTCGCTCCACGGTCAAAATAAGGATGCACTCGCCAAAACTAAAGCAGGCGCGTGGGAATACGACATCGTAGCACCGCTTTATAAAATGAATATGACTGATATTATGGCGGCAATCGGTCTTGCGCAACTTAAAAGATACGATGAAATGCTCAAAAAACGCAGGGCAATCATTGAAATTTACAACAATAAACTTTCCGATTCCCGTTTTATGCCGCTCGTGCATTTTGATGATGAAAACGAGTCGGACGGACATTTATATCTGCTTCGTATTCGTGATATTACCCCCGAACGCCGTAACGAAATTATCGAAAAAATGGCCCAAAAGGGCGTTGCTTGCAATGTACATTATAAGCCGTTGCCGATGCTCACCGCATATAAGTCACGCGGTTTCCAAATCGCAGACTACCCCAACGCCTACGACCATTTTAAAAACGAGATAACACTGCCGCTCAACACTAAAATGAGCGAGGACGATGCACACTATGTCGCAGATACCCTGCTCGAAATATTGAAGTAATTTTAACCTCACAAGTGAACCCGGTTTTGCTTGTGAGGTTTTCCGTTTATTAAATATTGACAAAGTAAATTCGCAAATGTATAATAGAAAATATTTGAAAAGGAGAGCTTTTTATGAAGAAACTATTGTCACTCGCAATCAGTCTGCTGTTGATAATCGGTATGATGTCAACTGTACCAAGCGTTCTCGCTGATTCTAACCTGTCCGAGATAGCACAAGAAGTCATCGCACGAACAAACCTCGAACGCCAAAACAAATCCCTCACACTTTACAAAACTAATGATAATCTCAATGCCGCCGCTCAAGTCAGAGCGAAAGAATTAGCGGAAAGTTTTTCGCATTACCGTCCAAACGGCGATATATGTTTCACTGTTTTGAATGAATACAGCATCTACTTTTATTCCACAGCCGAAAATATTGCACAGACTCCCTACGGCGCTGAAGGTGCGGTAAGTATGTGGATGGCATCGACACAAGGCCACCGAGAAAACATCCTCAGCACTGAGTTTACCCATATCGGTGTGGGTGTTTATGAAGATTATTATGTGCAACTTTTTGTACAAACAAATTCAACCGCCGAGGACTATCTCATAGACGCATACTCCGAATCCACTACAACCACAACTACCACCGTAAACAACAGTCTACCCGGTGATGTAAATGTTGACGGTACAATTTCAATCGCCGACGCTCGTATGCTCCTTGTGGCTATTGCAACCGGAGATTACTCTAACATTTTTGAGCAAGGATTTATCAATGGCGATGTAAACTATGATGGCACACACAGCATCGCTGATGCCCGTAAGATACTTGTTGCTATTGCAAGTGGGGACTTCGACTCACTTAAAATTCAGTCGCATAAAAACCAAAAGAGTGATGCTTTCGCATCACTCTTTTTCTGCTATAACTATGGCGGTACAAATTTCGGCGGTGTGACTGATGCTCACCGAAAAATGCGTAAACCCGAGGTCTTTTGCGATACGCTTTGCGCTCCCCGACAATTTCAAGTA
>JAXJSX010000125.1:0-5758 GCA_036309925.1 Acutalibacteraceae bacterium
AGCAATATAACTCGCCGTAGGCGAATAAAACTGCCCAAGTGTCCTTTAGGACACTTGGGCTAAGTGCGGGATAATTGTCTGCAACGATATTACACAGGATTAGTCTTCGTAGAGTTTTGAACGGCGTTTGAGCTGTTCGTACTTAGCCTTAGCATCCTGCTCTGCTCTTGCAAAGAGGTTATCAGCTTTCTCGGGGAATGCGCGTTTGAGTGAGCTGTAACGAACTTCGTTCATAATGAAGTCCTGATAGTCCTGAGTCGGCTCTTTGCTGTCGAGTGAGAACGGCTGATCGTTTTCAGGATTAAATCTGAACAAGTGCCAGTAACCTGATGCAACTGCGTTCTTCTCTTCGGTCTGAGCGATTGACATACCGCCACGGATACCGTGGTTGATACACGGAGCGTATGCGATGATGATTGACGGACCGTTATAAGCTTCAGCTTCTGCGAAAGCCTTGATACACTGGTTATAGTCAGCGCCCATTGCAACCTGTGCTACATATACATAGCCGTAGCTCATTGCGATTGCAGCGAGGTCTTTCTTCTTAACAACCTTACCGGATGCTGCGAACTGTGCGATAGCGCCTGTCGGGGTAGCTTTTGATGCCTGACCGCCTGTGTTAGAGTAAACTTCTGTATCAAATACGAGGATGTTTACATCTTCACCGCTTGCGATAACGTGGTCAAGACCGCCGTAACCGATGTCGTATGCCCAACCGTCACCACCGAGGATCCACTGTGATTTCTTAGCGAGGAAGTCGCCGTCAGCGATGACTGCTTCAACATCTGCCTTGATTTCGTCTTTCGGTGTTGCTGATTTGAGTGCTTCGAGGTATTTAGCGGCAGCTTCTTTGTTTGCAGCGCCATTATTATAGGTTTCAACCCAAGCTTTTGCGGCATCTGCTACGCCACAATCACAGTTTTCGATGATGTTATTAGTATGGGTGAGGAGTCTTTCACGGATAGCCTTTTGAGCCATTGCCATACCGTAACCAAATTCAGCGTTATCTTCAAAGAGGGAGTTAGCCCAAGCAGGACCACGGCCTTCATTATTAACTGTGTACGGAGTAGAGGGTGATGAACCGCCCCAGATTGATGAACAGCCTGTTGCGTTTGCGATGTACATTCTGTCACCGAAGAGCTGTGTTGCGAGTTTTGCATAAGGTGTTTCACCGCAACCTGCACAAGCGCCCGAGAACTCGAGTAACGGCTGTTTGAACTGGCTACCCTTAACTGTGGTTTCCTTGAATTTAGCGGCAACTTCCGGTTTTGCAGGGAGTTTAACGCCGTTATCAAATACTTCTTGCTCTGCAAGTTGAGTTTCAAGCGGTTTCATTACAAGTGCCTTTTCGCCCTTGAAGCCCGGACATACATTTGCGCAAGAGCCACAACCTGTACAGTCGAGTACGGAAACGGTCATAGCGAACTTCATACCGGGAACGCCTGTCATATCTTTTGTCTTTGTCTGTGCAGGAGCTGCTGCAACTTCGTCTTCAGTCATAGCTACCGGACGGATTACTGCGTGCGGGCATACATATGAACAGAAGTTACACTGGATACAATTCTGCGGATTCCATTCAGGAACGTCAACTGCGATACCGCGCTTTTCAAATGCTGCTGAACCGAGCGGAACTTCGCCGTTTGCATCGTCAACGAATACAGAAACAGGTAAGTCGTTACCGCGCTGTGCGTTGATGGGTTTAAGTACATTGTTTACATAGTCAAGGAGTCTGTTGCCGCCCTGTGCGGTTTCAGCTTTAGCTTCGTCAGAAGCGTTTGCCCAATCTGCAGGAACATCAATCTTAACTGCGCCGACGATACCGCGGTCAATAGCGTCATAGTTCATTTGAACGATCTTGTCGCCCTTCTTGCCGTATGACTTCTTAGCAGCCGCTTTCATAAGGTCAACTGCTTCTGTTTCGGGGATGATGCCCGACAGTTTGAAGAATGCAGCCTGTAAGATTGTGTTTGTTCTGCCGCCAAGACCGAGTTCTTTTGCGATGTGTGTAGCATCAATTGTGTAGAACTGGATGTTGTTTTCAGCGATGTACTTCTTAACTTTTGCGGGCAGATGTGTTGAAAGAGCATCAATATCCCAAGAGCAGTTAAGGAGGAATGTACCGCCTTCTTTAATATCCTCAACGATGTCGTATTTATCCATATAGGAGGGGTTATGGCAAGCAACGAAGTCAGCCTGGTTGATGAGGTAGGTTGACTTAATCGGAGTTTTACCAAAACGCAAGTGAGATACTGTTACGCCGCCCGATTTTTTGGAGTCGTATGAGAAGTAGCCCTGTGCGTACATATCGGTGTTGTCGCCGATGATTTTGATGGAGTTTTTGTTAGCGCCGACAGTACCGTCAGAACCGAGGCCCCAGAATTTACAAGCGTGTGTGCCTGCAGGAGCGGTTGCAGGTTCAGATTCAACTGCGAGTGAAAGACCTGTTACATCATCTTCGATACCGATGGTGAAGCGGTCTTTGCAGTCAGCAGCGCCCATATTGTTGTATACAGCAACGATCTGACCGGGAGTTGTATCTTTCGAGCCAAGACCGTATCTGCCTGATGTAACCTTAACATCAGTTTTGCCTTCGCTGAAGAGTGCAGCAACAACATCGAGGTAGAGCGGTTCGCCGATTGAACCGGGCTCTTTTGTTCTGTCGAGAACTGCGATATGTTTAGCAGTTGCAGGGATTGCAGCAAGTAAGTGCTTTGTTGAGAACGGTCTGTAAAGGTGAACTTTGATAAGACCGACTTTTTCGCCTGCAGCTGCGAGGTAATCAATGGTTTCTTCGATTGTTTCGCATACTGAACCCATTGCGATGATAACTTTTTCAGCATCGGGTGCACCGTAGTAGTTGAAAAGTTCGTAGTTTGTGCCGATCTTTTCGTTTACAGCGTGCATATAGTCTTCAGTTACGCCGACAATTTCATCATAATATTTGTTGCAAGCTTCTCTTGCCTGGAAGAAGATGTCGGGGTTCTGTGCAGTACCGCGCTGTGCGGGATGTTCGGGGTTGAGTGAACGACGACGGAAATCGTCAACTGCTTTTCTGTCGAGTAAGTCGTTAAGATCTTCATAATCCCAAACTTCGATTTTCTGAACTTCGTGTGAAGTACGGAAACCGTCAAAGAAGTGGATGAACGGAACTCTGCCTTTGATTGTTGAAAGGTGTGCAACTGCTGCAAGGTCCATAGCTTCTTGCGGGCTGTTTGAACAAAGCATAGCATAACCTGTCTGACGGCAAGCATATACGTCAGAATGGTCACCGAAGATGTTGAGTGCGTGTGATGCTACGCAACGAGCTGATACGTGAATAACGCTCGGCAGAAGTTCACCGGCCATCTTGTACATATTCGGGATCATAAGTAAAAGTCCCTGTGATGCGGTATAAGTAGTTGTGAGCGCACCTGCTGTAAGAGAACCGTGAACTGCACCTGCAGCACCGCCCTCAGACTGCATTTCGGAAATGCGAACTTCCTGGCCAAACAGGTTTTTAACGCCTGCAACTGCCATTTTGTCGGTTTCTTCCGCCATTACTGAAGAAGGAGTAATGGGGTAGATTGCAGCAACATCGGTAAACGCATATGATGCATATGCGGTAGCGGTGTTACCGTCCATGGTCTTCATTTTTCTTGCCATTTTAGTATTCCTCCTGAAATTATAATTGAATGTGGAATGTTAAAAAAATAACGATTCTATCCAATATTCGTACAGATATATTTTAACATCTTAATCGTTGATTGTAAAGGGGGTAAAATAAAAAAATTGCGATTTTTCATAAAAAATCGCAATCTTAATGAAAAACTTTGACGTCGAACACCGACAACGCCCTGCACAGCGCAATCTGTAAGAAAAAGCACCCCTCGAGGCACCCTCCGTAAGGAAGGTGCCTCAGTTATATTCGCCTAACGGCGAGTTATATTGCTTCGCAGTTATATTTGGCTTCGCCCAAGTTATATTCGCTTCGCGAGTTTTAAGGCGAATATAATATAACTGAAACTGTTAGGTTTCAATATCACTTTGCCGTAAGGCAAAATATAACTGTGAGACTTGTCTCACAATATCTCTTATTATTCTTATCTTTGAGATAGGTTAATTTTAAAAGTATGTAACCCACTATGACACTTTCACGTTCAATGTGCAAAGCGTCATTTGTTTTGTGTAGATAAAAACCGAGAGAGACAACTTCTTTACGAAGTGTCTCCCTTGCGGAGTGCTTTTTTGTGTTTTTGTTAGCCAACAGTAAGAAGTTTTTTGAGTTCCATAACGTCTACAGAAGAAATTTTGCCGTCACCATTGACATCTGCAGTTGCCGGTGTGCTTTGTGATGCACCTGAAATAATCTTCTTGAGTTGTAAAACATCTGATACATTAGCTGCACCGTTATTATCTATATCGCCCTTAACATTTGATGAGCTACCACCCTGTGTTGTGGGTGTAACGTCAGAACCGCCTGCTGAACCTGTGTAACCCATAATGTCACTGATAGTCAGGTTAGATGCATCGCCGCCTGTTGCGCGGATGTAGATGTACATACCCGAAGTCGGTGTGATGCCGTAGTCTGCAAACGATAATGTGCAAGATGTTGTGCCCGAACCTATCGGGAAGGTCGCTGTCTTAGAGCCGTCATCGCCTACCTGAACTTCCAAAGTGGTTTTTTCGTTGCCCGAATTAGGTGTTACTGTAAATGTCAGTCCGTCATAGCCGGTTAAATTGTTTTCATTTGCAGTTAAAAGGTTTTTACCGCTTGCTTTGGTTACTGTGACGCCGTTTGCATCTTTAGAAACGATGTTAGAGCCTTCTGTCCAGAAGTTTGAATTTACATCCCAGTCGATGACTGCGCCGGATGCTGTAGTGCCGCCGGTACTACCGCCGTTTGCGGTTGTGGTTGTAGTTGTAGCCTGTGTTGGCTGTGTTGCTTGAGTTGTTTGAGTTGAAGTTGTGTATGTCGGTGTTACTACATCAGATTCAGCAGTTTTCTTACCGCCGTAAACCGGATCGTTAACCCAGTTCTGAGCCATTTGAGCACCTTTTGTCAAGCCCTTACCGTACCAAGTGTTATATGAGTTTGCACAATAGTTGAAAAGTGTTGAGTTCATTGTGCCGCCGCTGTTGAGATTAGAGTCTTCCTGATATACACGGATGTAGTCAATGAGTAAATGCTGCGGCCATTCATCTGAATAGAAACGCCACTCAGTACCTGCACCGCCGATTGCGTAGTTAAGAAGGAAGTAATGTTCGAAATCGTTAAAGGGGTTACCCTTAGTTTCGAGCTGAGTTTTGTAAGCCTTATATAAATCGTTGTTAACTCCACCATTGTTTTTGAGTTGTTTTTCTGCTTTTGCCAAAAGCGCTTCATCTGAGGTGTCAACTGTTATACGAACTACACCGTCCATAGTGAACTGCATCTGATTTTCAGTCCAGATAAGACCGTAAGTATGCCAAGCAGCACCTAACTGCTGACCTTTAGTGTCGTAGATAGTACCCGGGTCAATAGGAAAGTCACGCATCACATTCGCTGCATTGTCTTTAGGACCGCAGTGAAGATGCACTTCGTACTCTTTATCTTTGTTCTTTTTACCGCTCGGTGAAACCGGCTCATTGTTTGAGTTAACGCACATAAACTCCATAAAATCAATTTCACCGTTGCCCGGCCAGTTTGAACCGTTTTGTTTGCGATCTTCGCCCCATTTATCCCAACCGCAAGTCCAGAATGCCGGCCAGGATGAGCAAGCATTCGGTAACTTTGCTCTTA